>JAKANW010000763.1 GCA_021823555.1 Chloroflexota bacterium | reverse complement strand
TATGCTGCGCATAAGTTCTCTCCATCCGTTGGCTGGTGGGGGCTGGCGTGGTTTGGCGTCATCCACATCCCATATGCCTACGTGGTTTTTCCGAATGAACTTCCTGAAATGATCCGGCTGGTAGTGCTGATCGCCTCTGCCATTTTTGGCATCCGAATTATTGCGATACGCAGCCATCTCGAGGGGCAGCTTAACGGTCTTGCAAAAGACCTGGAGGTTCAACGAGCCATTGCATTTCACCGCGCGGACGAATTGACCCTCCTGAACAGTATCGCTACCGTTGGAGTCGAAGCGACCAGCGTGGATATACTGATCGAAAACGCCATCCTGATCATTAATAACCTGCTCCACCCGGATTATTTCGATGTCGGCCTGGTCGATAACGCGGCTGATGTACTGCGTGTTTTCCGCTCATCGCGCACCGCTTCGGGGGAACGTTTGACATTCCCCTTGGGGAAAGGCGTGGTCGGACAAGTACTGGCCACCGGCAAAGCCTGGCGGATTCCTGATGTGCGCTGTGAGCCAACTTTTTATCCTCTGAATCCAGATGCGCTATCGGAATTATGTGTACCGCTCAAGGTTGGTGGGCAGGTGATCGGATTGCTCAACATCGAGAATAAGCACCCGGATAGTTTCAGCGAAAATGATGAGCGTGTGATGGCAACCGTCGCAGGACAATTGGCGATCGCCATCGAAAAAGTGCGTCTGTTCCAATTGGCGCAACATCAGGCGCAGGAAGCGGAGACCTTACGCCGGGTAGGGACCATCGTAACGTCGACGCTTAGGCAGGATGAAGCCATCGAGAGGATTCTGGTGCAATTGGAACTGGTGGTGCCGTACGATACCGCCTCGGTGCAATTGTTGGGAGACGGCTACGTGGAAATTGTCGGTGGGCGCGGTTGGTCAGACTCCTCATCTGTGGTGGGGATGCGCTTCCCGATACCGGGGGACAATCCGAACACAGTCGTCATTCAAGAGCGCAGGCCGCACATCCTCGGCGATGCCCCTTCAGTTCATACGGCATTCCGCGAGGGGCCCCACGCACACATCCACTCTTTTCTAGGTGTGCCGCTGATTGTCGGCGACCAGGTCATCGGCATGTTAGCGGTGGACAACACGCGCCCCAACTACTTTACAATGGATCATGCCAGACTGGTTACGGCATTCGCCGATCAGGTGGCGCTTGCCATTCAGAATGCCAGGCTCTTTGGCGAAGTGCAACACTTGGCCAGTACCGATGGCCTGACGGGCTTGCACAACCGCCATCACTTCATGGAACTGGCCAAACGCGAATTCGGACGCTCCCGTCGCTATCAGCGGTCGCTGACGGCGATCATGATGGATATTGATCACTTTAAACACGTGAACGACTCTTACGGTCATGCCGTTGGCGATCAAGTCTTGCGGATTGTGGCCGAGCGCTGCAAGAAAACGGTGCGGGAGATCGACATCATTGGACGTTACGGCGGCGAAGAATTTGTCACGCTTCTGCTCGAGACCGATATTAACGGGGCGTGTATTGTGGCCGAACGTCTGCGCGCGGCCATAGCCAGCAACCCCATGCACGTGGGTGAAGGTTTGGATTTGAATGTAACAGCGAGTTTCGGAGTAGCGCAAAGGGACGAGAATACCACCAGCCTGGAAACCTTGATCACACGCGCCGACCAGGCCATGTATGTTGCAAAACACAAAGGCCGCAATCGTGTCTCAATTGGCGTGTAACAGGAGTCTTACCAATAACGGAAAGTGGAGTTGAGATGTCTCAACTCCACTTTATCGTTTACGGCTTGTTATTTCTCGCTGGGGGCCAGTCTTTGATTAGCCTGTCTGTGCGGCGTCATAACTCTTGACGTCGGCCACTGCTTTCTTGACGTTCACGAAGGGCAGTAAGACCAACCCCGCGATGAAGAAGATAATCAATGAGAAGATGGCGGGGCGCAGGCTGCCGAATATCTGGTTGGCGAGGCCGAAGACCAGCGGACCAATCCACGAGGTGCCGCGCTCGGAGATTTCATAAAAGGAGTAGAACTCGGCTTCTTTCCCGTCAGGGATCATCTGCGCGAATAGGCTGCGGCTGATAGCCTGCGAGCCGCCCATCACGAGGGCGATAAAAATGCCGAGGATGAAAAACTGCAGGGTGGCCGATTCGCCTTTTAGACCGCCGTACGCATAGATCACCACACCCGACCAGATGACCAGGCTGACAACGACCGATTGCTTGGCGCCGATCCAACTGGCCAGGCGGCCCCAGAGCAGTGCGCCAAAAAAGGCCACAAACTGGATCATCAGGATAACGGCGGTCAGTGTGGTTTGTTCAAGTTGCAGGCCGCCTTGAAGGATGGGCGCGGCCGCAAAGGTGGCGGCAACTGCGATCACGGTCTGAATGCCATCGTTGTAGAGGAAATAAGCCAGAAGGAATTTGAGCGTCTCAGGGAAGTGTTTGATCTCGCCCAGTGTTTTTCCCAGTTGCTTGAATCCAATGCTGACGTAAGTCTCGCCGGAGGGGAGGGCGCGGGTAGCATGGCGCGGGTGCAGGCGTGACCAGGTAAAGAAGGAAAATCCAAGCCACCAGATGCCGGCCGAGGCCAGGTTGATGCGGACTGCCAGACTGCCAGGTACGCCGATTTTGTCGCTAAATAAATAGAAGGCCAGGTTCAGCGCCAGTAGGATCCCGCCGCCGAGGTAGCCCATCGCCCAGCCGTAGGAGGAGACGCGGTCGCGCTCATCTTCGCTAGCGATGTCGGGAAGATAGGAGTTGTAAAAAACCATCGCCGCGCCGAAGGTCAAATTAGCGACAATGAAGAGAACGCCGCCCAACCACCATAGTC
>JAKANW010000762.1 GCA_021823555.1 Chloroflexota bacterium | reverse complement strand
TCCAAAATATTTTTCAAAAGTTGTTTCAAAGTTGTCTCCAAAAAATCATTGATCGCCACGCGTCACGCCGTGCGCCAGGTAACCGATGGCGCGCACTGTAATCCAGCGGGCGGGCAGAAGGATTCCTGCGGAGCGCGTCTGCGACTCCAACAGGCAGGCGGGGCGTCCCTGATGACGACCGCAGGATACAAAAACGAGTTGGGCGTAGTCGGGTCGCTGGGCGTTGAAATACCAGGCCGCGATCTCATTCCCGCCTGCCGTTGCGGTGATCGTGCCATCCGGCAGAACAGTGATCTCCTGCGCCCCGGCGTGCGCGGCCAGATCGGCGACGGCCACAGTTTCCATCACACGCGCGTTCGTCACCATATAATCCAAGATACCCAGCAAAAAGATGGACATGAGAGGCAGTAGGATCGCAAAGAGCAGGATGGACTGGCCGCGTTCGGTGCGTGTCTTCATCGCCACCTCGCTTTCCAGGTTTCGGAACGTGAGATGAACCATTCGTCACTCCATTCCCCTTCGCTCAATCCCAACAAACTATTGAACAACACGGGGGCATGGAAGGAAACCAGGCAACGGCCCACTTCACCTGCACCGCTCGGGGGCTGGACCTCGACCCGGTATTCCACGCCCAAGGTAGCGGACCAATCTGCGTTCAAGGTTTGCCAGGCGATCATGCGGGCGTTGTGTTCGGCGCGGACCGGGTTGGGGGATTGCGAGAGAAACTGCGAACAGGCATAGGCTGCGGCGGTCGCTGCCGTGCGTGCGCGGTGGGTCGGAATCCACGCCAGCAAGCCGAACGCCAGCAGGACGGCCAGCATGGCGAAGAGCGCGGTTTCGGCCATCGCCTGTCCGCGTTCGGTGCGTCTCATTCGATCACTCCGCTGGGAGGTCCGGGATAGAAGCGCCACAAACGGAAGAAGGTCTCGGCGCGTTGCGCTTCGAGCAGATGAATGCCGAAGACCCAGTCGCGCGAGTCCTCGACCGAGATCAGCGAACGCACCTGGCGCGACCCGCCCGGACCGGAATCGATGCGGCTGGACAGATCCGGCCACAACACCGACTCGCTGGCAATGCCGGTGGCGGGCGTGTTGTATGACCCGGTCGCCACGCCCGTGATGAACACGCCCCAGTCCACGGATGCGGAACGGAAGGCGTAGAAAGCCGCGAAGGTCATGCCGAACAGGAGCAGGATCAGGACCGGGATCATCAGGGCGAACTCGGCCATCGCTTGTCCCTTTTCCTTGAGGCGGAACATTTACCCGCCGCGCGCCATGCGCAGGGCTTCGATGCCGGCTTCGAAGGCAGCCTGCAGTTCGTTGCGGTAGCGGGCGATCACGGCGATCGCTACTACGCCGATGGCGCCCAGGATCAGGGCATATTCGGCGAAGTCCTGGCCGCTCTCTTCGCGCACGAAGCGTTTCAACAGTTTGAACATGTGCAACTCCTTTTTTGAAATGAAAATCGGCTGGCAGTTGGTTCTGCCAGCCGAAATAATAAGGAGTTGCAATGAGGGGAGGTGGGAAGGTGTCGCTTGGTGGTTTCCCGAACCAACCGTCAATTATGAGGATATCAAGATCTTTGGCCGATACTGTAATCCCTCAGCCAGATGTGGGGCTTGAATTTGTTCGCTTCCCGCCAGGTCCGAGATCGTGCGTGCCAGTTTGAGAATTCGGTGATAAGCGCGCCGAAAGATTCATCTGGCTCATCGTCGAGCGCATGAGCGACTCGCTGGTTTCATCCGGTTTGCAGAATTTGCGGACCTCGGCGATACGCATGTCGCGTTGCAAGCAATGGAAGTCCCCTTCCCATCTTCATGGGATAATTCGGAAAACTGCTTCTGCTGAATCTGGCACGCCGTCTCTACGCGTTGCCGAATGACCGCCGACGATTCCCCCAGCCATTCATTGGACAATTTTTCATAGTCCACGCGCGGGACTTCGATGCGGCTTCGCCGTGTCAATGCGGTCGAGCAGGGGGCCGGAGATTCTTTTTTGATATTTGGTAACGACAGCAGGAGCACACGTACAGGGTTTTTGTGGGTCAGAAAAGTAGCCGCAAGGACAGGGAGATACACAATTGGACAGGGCTTTCATATTTTTTAAGAGGAAAAGCGGGTGGCTTTAGAATCGCATCTCAGATAGGCTAAAAACTTTGAGTTTCCCAATCGAAGACCTTGATGTACCTTGCTATTCAGCGAAAATAGAAACCATAACCTCAATGAACTTTTTGTCATTGGTGCGAATCGTTTCATCCAATTCGATGTGTATGAATATGCCCTGAGTCATCATAGTACCCTGAATGTTGGTTGCGCCACAAAGGTCGCGCCATTGATCGCCGTTGCATAAACCCGTCTTGATGCCTTTATTATTCAAAGCGTCAACGATCCTGCCTGCTAACTGCTGCCCTTTTACGAGATCAACTGGATTAATGTTGGAACCGTGTTCATAACTGATAATGACTTGAGGATAGGCAGGATGTTTACTAGAAGCGAAACCGTGGATCTGGAGGATAATCCCTGCTCCTGTCGAAAGGATGGACTGTTGGAGTTCCGATTCGTGGGTGGCCTGGAAGATGGTCTGCGGGTTGCTGGATGCGTCTGCCGAGCCGTCGTGGTTTGCGTCACGGTGCGCCCCTGCGACCAGAAGAGCGCGCGCGTCGAGGGCGCGGAAGAGATTAGTGGCGAGAGCAGGGGTGCCCTCGTCAAAGAGCGGGTGGGGCGCTTCGATAATCACATTGCTCGCAGTATTGGCGCGAAAAATGTAAAGTCCCCAGCCGCGTTTGGATGGGTCGCTTTCCCGCAAAACATAACTGACCGCGTTGTCATCATT
>JAKANW010000761.1 GCA_021823555.1 Chloroflexota bacterium | reverse complement strand
ACGACCCACTGGATCTGGGTCACCTCGAGGTGAAAGGCCTCGGTGATCGCGGGGAACGCGATGTTGACGGAGGTGTCGAGCGCGGCGAGCAGGCCGCAGAGGCCCGCGTACGCTACGGTCCGACGGGAGGAATGGTCAGGGTGCATGGGTCCGATCCGGGTTCCGGAGAGCGAGGCCAGGCGCAGGCTAACAACATTTCCGGGCCGGCACAAAGCCGTTCGGGAAATTCTCCCTGCTGAACTGGATGCCGCGGTCCAACTGCGGCAGGAAGTGCGAGGCGCGCATGATCGGCCCGGCCACAAGGCGGGGAAAGAAGGTGACAAACACGGCGTAATCCAGCAGGGAGCGGGCCGGATGCGTGTGTCCACGGTAGACATCCACCACGTAACTGAGCGTCTCAAATGTGTAGAACGAAATGCCGATGGGGAGAATGATGTTCAGTTCCGGCAGATGCAGGCCGAACGAGCCCATCAGCGCGTTGAACGACCCGGTGAAAAAATTGAAATATTTAAAGAAGCCGAGGATGAGGAGATTCACCGTCACGCTCGCTACCAGCATGGCCTTGCGCGTGCGCGGGTTCTGTGACCGCACGAGCCAGACTGAGATGTAATAGTCCATCACCGTCACAAAGATGAGCAGGCCGAGGAAGCGCCAATCCCAAGCCGCATAAAAGGCGCAACTGGCAACCAGCAAAATCACTTTACGCGCAAAGGCATTGCGGATAAGAATCACCAGCAGCACTACGGAAACCAGCAGGATGGCAAATTCCAGTGAAATAAAACTCATCGAAGAATCTCCTTCAACGCGGCGGTCAACGCCTGGGCCACGGCCCGATGACCGATGGGGTTGAGATGCCCATAATTGAACGCGGAGTTAAAACTGCCGCGCGGCAAAACATGTTGATTTTGATAAAACTTTTCAAAGACATTCAGGGGATACACAACGCGCACGCCCTCGATGCTGTGAAGCAACGCCACAAGCTGCGTGTCGGCCTGATTCCCCCAGACCACGCTCCGCTGTTCAAACGAGATCTTTGGCGGCGAGGGAATGACGAGGAACACAATCACCGAATCGGGATATGCCTCGCGCACGGCTTCCACCTGGGCGAGCACCTGCAACCGTAAACCCCGCAACTGCTCCTCGGTGGCGTTCTCCCACGAAAGCGGGGCGACAGCGGTCACGTTGCCCAGATTCCCTTCCATCGGATTGGTAAACAAGCCCGGATGACTCTTCTCCAATCCATCCAACACAAGCCATAGGCGGATTCCAAAAAAGTCCGCCAGCCCCGAAACAGAGACTGTGTTCTGCACCCCAAGGCTTTTCACCGCGGGAGGCTCCTGATGCTTCAGGGTCAACTTGCCGCCATCGTCAATAAAATAATTTTCAGCGGCGGGATCGTACGAAAGGGTGAAACTATCCGGGCTGACTTGCAGCACAACCACCTCCGGCGCGAAGGTCGCGTTGACCGCGGGAGCCAGATAAACGTGGTCAGCCATGATGCGCGCCGAACGGCCAAGGTTGTGCAGGTCCGCATCGAAGCCGCGTTTGCGTAGATTTAATTCCGTTAGCGAAACATAATTGAGGGACGGGTCCACTTGCGCAGCCAGGGTGGTCGAGTCGCCGAGCACTACAACAGAGCGCCCGCCCTGATATGGCGTCTCCACTTCGCCGTGGTCAATGTAGTGGAGCACACCGTAGCCCTCCGAGCCTTGCATCGAATAAGCGCCCGCCACAGGCACCACACCCCACCCGTTTTCGTACACACGCTGGGGCGATTTCACGATAAAGAGTCGTAGCACTAATTCAAAAGAGAAAAGCACTAGCAGACTCCAACGGCCAACCTGCCACCAGTAATGGCTGTGGGTCGCATTCTGGTTCATTTCAGAATAGCCTCCATGGCTTCTGTCAACGTTTGCGCAACAGCCCGGTGCCCATATCGGTTTAGGTGACCAAAATTGAATTGCGAGTTAAAGCTTCCACGAGGCAAAACAAAGTATTGTTTATAGAATTTCTCGAAGGATTCTTGAATGTATACCACATGCACATCTGGCACACTCGATAGCAATTCCACTAGTCGGCGGTTCTCATTGCTGGTCCACGAGATCTTGCGCGTGTGGTTCGGATCAATTCTCGGTGTATAAGGGATTACAAGGAAAACAATTTCCGAACCCGGATAAGCCGTCTTCAATTCGCGCGCCAAACGGAGGACCTTCATATGACTGTCGTTCACTGGGTTTTTGACCAATGTCCGAAAAGTCTTTCGCCCCGACGCAGCCATCTCTCGGCTGGACCTGAATCGGATCCGCTCCAATTGATCCGCTAACTCGTCCGAGGTGATCTGCCAGCGGAAGTTAAAGAGGGACACCAATCCAGAAGCAAAGAAAATGTTTCGGGCAGCCAGGTTTCTCTCCAGGGAATTATCATGCACCAGGCCGAGTGAGCCATCCTTATTCGTCACAAAATGGTTTTCCTTCGCGGTGTTAAACGCAAGCGAAAAACTGGCCGGGCTGACCTGCGCCACCACGACGCGCGGCGAAAAATGCTGGCGCACCGCCGGGGCCATGAACACATAGTCGGCCATCGTGCGCTCGGAACCGCCCAGGTTGTGCAGGTTTACATCGAAACCTTCCTGACGCAGGGCCGCTTCGGTGAGCGAGACGAAATTTTCCGAGTCATTCACCTGCGCCGCCTGCACCGTGGAATCGCCGAGGATGACAACAGATATGCCTTCCCCATCGTACGGCGTGCGGATCTCGCCGTCGGCAAGGTAATGTAAAACGCCATAGCCTTCGCGTCCCTGCACCGAACTGGAATCTTCCACGGGCACAAGTCCCCATTC
>JAKANW010000760.1 GCA_021823555.1 Chloroflexota bacterium | reverse complement strand
CTGGCGCAACCATCACCACCTTCGGCGTGGACGAAGCGCGCGAGCTATATTTTGCCGACCGCACCGGCACTATCTACCGCCTCGCGCGTCCGTAACCCCATCATGTGACATTCTGCCAAATAAAAAATGGATAAAGGGGAGGAGCGTCATCCAAATAGCGCGCTTTGTCACCGGGCTTTGTGACGCCTGTCACTGGCAGGCGGGCGGCATTTCATATAAACTAATAATGTAATCTGGAGGTCCCATGGCTTTCCGAACTTGGCAAATCGAGAAGATCAAGTACTGCGAGCACGTTGGTCATGAGATCGCGTTGGAAGCCGAAGTGGTTTACCCAGCCGATCAGCTCCCCGAACAGCCGCCGCGCATCATTTCCCGTCGCTGCTCCAACGCGGCCGCCTGCAACCAATTCGACAAAGCTACCTGCAAATGGTGCGGCACCAATCCAGACCACGACCCCATGTAACCTGTCGGGCATAAAAGCCCGTATGGCTAAAAACTCTCTCCTCCCTCTGAGTTGGCAAGGCTGCCCCGCGAGCGATCGCGGGGTATGCCGTTAATTTAACATCCACTGCCCTGAGCAGAGCGCCCGCTGGTTGGGCGCGCAGTCGAAAGAAAGTGATTTTTTTAAAATTCCTTCAGGAACGCGCGCACCATTTCATCCGCGGGCGCGGCTTTCACCTCTTCCGGCGTACCCACCTGCCGCACTTCACCGTTAATGATTACAGCTACCCGCTGGCCCATCTGCGCCGCCTCTTGCAAATTGTGCGTGACAAAGATCGTGGTGCGCTGATTTTGCGAAAGCAGGGATGACAAATCCTCGAACAACTGTGTGCGCGTCTGCGGATCGACCGCCGAGAACGGTTCGTCCATCAACAGCAATTCGGGATTAAGAATGAACGCCCGCGCCAAACTGACGCGCTGCGCCTCGCCTCCCGACAACTGGCCGGCGCGGCGTTTGGCCAGCGACTCAATCCCCATGGCTTTCATCCACTTATCCGCCTGTGCGCGGATCTCCTCCTTCGGCGTGCCGCGGAATCGCAGCCCCAAGCCGACATTCTCCTCCACCGACATATCCATCAGCAGCGGGTCCTGGAAGACAAAGGCGAGTTTTCGCCGGTATGCGATTTCATCCCAAGCGTTCAAAGCCTTGCCCGCAAAGTGAATCTCTCCGCGCTCTGGCCTCAGCAAACGCGCCAACACCAACAACAACGTACTCTTCCCCGCGCCGTTGGGACCGACCACCGCCAGCGTCTCGCCAGGCTGGATTTCGAGCGCGTCAACGTGCAGAACGGCGCGTCCGTTTCGTTGAACCAGCAGGTCATGAATCTGAAGCATGGTCACTTCCGGCGATTGGGCTGCCACAAGGGGCTGGATGAATCATCCGCTTTGCGGCCGCGTTGCTGGATCCAAGTCAGGGCCAGGTTGATCAAGTAGGTGATGACCAGCAAAAGAATGGAAAGAGCGAGGGCCGTGTTGAATTCGCCCTTGCTGGTTTCCAGCACGATGGCGGTGGTCAGCACGCGCGTCTGGCCTTTGATGTTTCCGCCCACCATCATGGACGCGCCCACCTCCGAGATGACCGAACCGAATCCCGCCATGAGCGCGGCTAGAAGCGGTAGGCGCGCCTCTCGCCACAGGTGCCAGACCATCTGCCCGCGCGAGGCGCCGAGGCCAAACAATTGCAGGCGCAGCCGCGGGTCCAAGGCTTGAAGCGCCGACGCGGTGAGGCCGGTCACCACCGGGGCGGCGATCACCGTCTGGGCGATGACAATGGCCCAAGGGGTGTAGATCAATTTGAAATCACCGAGCGGCCCTGAACGCCACAGCATCATAGCAACCACGAGGCCGACCACCACCGGCGGAAGCGCCATGCCGGTGTTGATGATGCTCAAGAGGAAGGAACGTCCGCGAAAATTTCCCAGCGCCAGCCATGTGCCCAGCGGAAGGCCAATCAGTAGGCTGACGAGCGTTGCGAGCGCGGAGACTTGCAGGGAGAGGATAGTGATGGGGAGAATGTCTGGGTCGAAAACCATGTCAAACCAGTGTAGCGATGTGAAGATTGTGCTTGTTGTTCTTGTGATGAAAAAGCGGCGATTATGACAATCGCCCCTTGATTTCGGAAGGGGTGGAATTACAAACCGAGGTCGGCATCCGTCTTGCCAGCATCGGGGAAGAAGAGCGGCTGGCCGAATTTGTCGGAGCCAAACTGACCGATCACCTTCTGAATATCGGGCGAGGTGATCCATTTGGCAAAGGCGAGCGCGCCTTCGTAATTGACCTTCGGCCACTTGTGGGGGTTGACGGTAATGACGTGGTACACGTTGAGCAAGGAATTATCTTTTTCAACTAGGATGTTGAGCTGCAGATTACCTTTATTCGCCAGGTAGGTGGCGCGGTCGGTTAGGGTGTAAGCGCTTTTTTCCGAGGCAATCATCAAAGTTTGGCCCATGCCCTGCCCAGACTCAACATACCAGGCCGGTTTCTGGGTGGCAGGGTTAAGCCCTGCGCTTTTCCACAAGGCCCATTCCATGGCGTTGGTGCCCGATTGGTCGCCGCGTGAGATGAATGTGGCGCTGACAGCCGCAATCTTCTTGAAGGCATCCACGGCACTGGCGTCACCTTTAATGCCCGCCGGGTCGGAGGCGGGGCCAACGATGATGAAGTCGTTGTGCATCACCAAGAAGCGGTCCTTGCCAAAGCCGCCATCCATGTAGGCCTTTTCGGAGGAGGGCGCGTGGACGAGCAGAACATCGGCGTTGCCATCCTGTCCCATCTTGAGGGCTGCGCCGGTTCCCACCGCTACGGTCTGGACCTTGTAGCCGGTCTGCTGTTCAAAGAGC
>JAKANW010000034.1 GCA_021823555.1 Chloroflexota bacterium | reverse complement strand
TGGGCCCGGTCAATCCATTGCACACTGTTGCAGGAAAATTATTTGCATCTTTCTATGCCTTGTTCTCCGGCATGATCCTGCTGGTGGCAGTCGGTGTGTTGATCGCGCCGATTTTCCATCGCTTCCTGCACCACTTCCATCTTGAGATCGAAGACGAAGACGGCAAATCCTGAAAAGGAAATTCATGGAAACTCCCGAAAATTTACCCACCATATCGCCTGCGGAAACAGCGCCCGAATATTCCGTCCCCTGGAGCGTCAGTGATACCTGGCTGGGTATCGGCCTGATGATCCTGGTGCTTGCTGGGATTCTGATTGTCGCCCTGTTCCTCCAGGACAGGGGAGAAATAGCCAGCAAAGGAACGAAAGGCAGCCTGGTACTCGTTGTGACGGAACTGCTCTTTCTCGCGCCCGTGGCAATCATCTTCCTTTGGAAACGTATCAACTGGAAATATCTCGGTTTCCGCAAATTCAAATGGAACGCACTGGGAATCGGCTGCGGGATCTTGGCGATCGTTTATCCACTGATCATCTTGCACAACGTCATTTTGATCGCTTTCCATATCGGAACTCAGGGCGACTCTGTTCTGCAAATACTCCAAAAAATCGATTCCCCGTTTCTTTTCGTTGTAACAACCGTGATCATTGCTCCGCTGGTGGAAGAGACCTTCTTCCGCGGTTTTGTCTTTGCAAGCTTCCGCCAGCGCTACGGCTGGGTGACATCCATGTTGTTGAGTTCCGGAATTTTTGCGCTGGGTCACATGCAGCTTGTGGCGCTCATCCCGACTTTTCTCCTGGGCTGTGTCCTGGCCTACACCTATCACCGCGCCAATTCCATCTGGCCGGGAGTCATCATCCACTTCCTCGTCAACGGCCTGGCAGTATGCGTGATGCTGGCCGCTTTTCAATTAAATCTGTTGCAGTAATTTCCCTTACTCTTTAGTGATCAAACGTACTTGGTTGTCGTAAAAGAAATAATCCAGCGCCCAATTGATCAACACCACCAGGCGGTTGCGGAATCCGATCAGCCGGTAGATGTGAAGGACAACCCAGATCGCCCAGGCAATAAACCCGTGGAACGACAATCCCCAGATACGCGCAACAGCCGCGTTCCGGCCAATGGTGGCGAGCAGGCCCGGGTCCTTGTGGTGGAACGATTCCGGCTTCTGCCCCTTTAATGCCCGTTGGATGTTATCCGCCGCCGCCTTCGCCTGCTGCTGAGCGACCGTTGCCAGCATCGGCAAGGGCTGACCATTCCCATTCTCGAAATATGCTGCATCGCCGATAACATAGACTTCAGGATGCGCCGGCAATTGCAACGTGGGTTCGGTCACGACCCGGCCTGAGCCTGCCTGCCGCGCCCCAAGCTGATCCACCACCTGGGCGGCTTTCACGCCCGCTGTCCAGATCAAGGTCTGCGCTGGGATGCTCGTCTCGTCTGCCAGCGTAGCCTGTTGCCCGTTGTAATCGGTCAGTTTGGCGTCGAGCATGATATCCACCCGCTTGGCGCGTAGCAAATCGAATGTAGCTTTTCGCAATTCGTCGGGATACGATTCCATCAGGCTGTGACCGGCTTCCAGTAAAAGCACGCGTACATCCTTGAGATCCATGGCAGAATAATCCTTCGCCATCACATGGCGGATCAATTCGGATAGTGCCCCGGCGGTCTCCACGCCGGTTGGCCCGCCGCCGACAACGATGAAAGTCAGCAAGGCCTGCCGCTTCTCAGCATCCGCCTCGTGGCTGGCCTGCTCGAACATGGACAAAAGATGGTTGCGCGTCTGCACAGCGCTATCCACATTCTTGATCTGGAAGCTGTTTTTTTCCACCGAGGTAAGACCGAAGAAATTGGTTTGACCGCCGACCGCGATCACCAGGTAATCGTAGGCGATAACCGAGCCGTCCATTTTGACATAGCGCGCGCTCAGGTCAATGGCGTTCACTTCACCCATCTGAAACGACAGGTTCTTTTGGCGGCGGAAGATCGTGCGAATGGGATAGGCAATCTGGGATGGCACCAGCCCCGCAATAGCCACCTGGTATAACAGCGGCTGGAAGAGATGATAATTTTGCCTGTCAATCAACGTAATACGAACGGGTGCATTCGCCAGCCGTCGCGCAGTTTCCAGGCCGCCGAATCCCGCGCCGACAATCAGGACATGGGGGAGCTTTTCTGGGATCACGATATTCTCCTTCAAGCCAATTGGCCTGTCTGCTTGTGAATTATTACACTATTATTATAACAAAATCAGCCTTATTTGTAAAGATTACCACAAGCAATTCCCCCCCACGAATAAAACTCGGGCATCAACGATCTGATGCCCAAATTATTTAGCAGCCTTCAAGGAACTCTATCGCCAGAACATAAATTGATTCAATCCCGTAATCGCCAATTGGATCGGGACTCCCACCAGCCGCGATAAAAGGCCGACAAGCCCCCAAAAGAGATTATTTACGACTGGCACGTACCACAATACCAAAAAAACCACCCACGAAAGCATGCCGCGCGTCTCAGCTAATTTCATGCGAATGTTCATAGGCAAATGGGGTTCCAGGATGCCAAACCCATCGAACGGTGGGAATGGGATCAGGTTGAGCACCACCGCCGAAACCTGCAGCAAGGCCAGGAAGGCCAGCCCCGGCCAAATGCCTGAGCTGCTGACCGGCATCAGTCGCAGGAACAGGCCCAGGAGCAGGGCCAGAAGCGCATTGGCCGCCGGTCCCGCCAGGGAAACGGCGCTCTCCCAACGGGGTCCGCGCAATCGCCAGCGTTCGATATAGACCGCCCCACCCGGCAGGCCGATCCCGCCCATCACAAGAAAGAGCAGCGGCAGGAGCAGCGAATAAACCGGATGGGTATATTTCAACGGGTTGAAGGTGAGGTAACCTTTTTCACGCACGGTGTAGTCGCCGCCCTGGTAAGCCACAAAGGCATGGGCGAACTCGTGCAGGCACAACGAAAAGATCCAACCGAGGATCACGATCAGGAAGGTTAAAAGATTCATGATTTACTCTTGAAAGCAGCGGTCTCTTTTTGCATGACTTCAACAGGAATTTCCGGGCCGTGCGCGGGATGGATTGTCTTGATGCCCATCGCCTGCCAACCGGGATGCGATGAAAGGAAAAGGTCATGTTTATTTCAATTTTCCTCGATTGTTTTGATGAACTCTTCCGCCGACTTGAGAACCTGCTCAGCCTGCTCCAGATCAATGTCGGTAACATCTTCATAATCCCCTGTCTGGCGCAAGTCAAAGGCCCGGTGAAACATTTTACTCATTTCCTTCGGAAACACGTTCCTCTTGATGAACATTTCATCGAAGGCAGAGATAACCCCGCTATGCTGTGATGTTTCCCTATCTACAGTCACCAATAGCGCCAGAACCGCATAGAACATCGCATAATAGGAACGATTGATAATGCTCGCAGGAGTGCCGCCTTGAACAAGCAGCAGTTTTGCATCCTGCAAGGTTTGGTTTGCTCGTTCAAGGCGGTATTTAATCAGCGCTGCCTGGTAGGAAGGGATCTCGCTCACACAGCCACCCCTTCCTTCTTGATAGAACGATACAAAGGCAGGAAATCAAACTGGCGGATATGCTCTTCCGTGGCAGGGATGGTTGAAATAACCTTTCCATCATCGAATCCAACCTCCCAGGCAGTATCTGAAATCAGCCTGCGAACGTCTGCATCCAGGAAAGGCACAATCACCAGCAGGTCAATATCCGATTCACGGGTGGCATCTCCGCGCGCTTGGGAGCCGAACAAGACCACCTTCACGGGCTGGCCGAGGGCATCTGAAAGCCTCTGACGCACCTCGGCGGCCAGTTTTAGAGCGCGGACACGTGGTTGCAGTTTCTTCATGCTGTTAATTATACTTGTTTATCCGCGTACCCATTCGGGTGAGACTTGTGCCACTGCCAGGCACTGGCGAGAATGTCTTGGATGTCATCATGTTCAGGCTCCCAGCCAAGCTCACTGCGGATTTTTTGGGAGGAGGCCACCAGACGAGCCGGGTCGCCCGGACGCCGCGGCGACTCGACCACCGGGATGGGGTGCCCGCTGACGAGGCGCGCCGCCTCGATCACTTCGCGGACCGAGTAGCCGTTCCCGCTGCCCACATTGTAAACCAACCTATCGCGTTCTCCGAGCGCCTCGAGGGCCAGCAAATGCGCCGAAACCAGGTCCGCAATGTGAATGTAATCGCGGATGCAGGTGCCGTCCGGCGTGGGATAGTCCGTGCCATAGATTAAAACCGAGTCACGTTGTCCAAGCGCCACCCTCAGCACCAGCGGAATGAGATGCGATTCCGGCTGGTGAGCCTCGCCGCGTCCCGGCAGCGCGCCGCAGGCATTGAAATAGCGCAGCGCCGCAAAATGCAAGCCGTGGATCTGGCGATACCAATCCAACGCCTGTTCGGTCATCAGCTTGGTCTGACCGTAGACGTTGAGCGGGCCGAGCGGGGAATCTTCATTCAACGGCTCTTCACTGGACTGATATACCGCCGCCGTGGATGAAAGCACAAAACGCTTCACGCCCGCGCGTACAGCCGCTTCCATCAATTGCAGGGAATTGCTGAAGTTGTTTCGGAAGAAACGTCCCGGGTCCTTCATGCTTTCGCCCGCCTCGATGAAAGCCGCAAAGTGCATGACCGCGTCGAACTCTCCGGCAGCCAGGACCTTGGTCAAAGTCTCTTTATCCCCTAGATCGGCGTGAACGAATTCCGCGCCCGCGGGCACAGCCGCGCGATGCCCGGTGACAAGTGAATCATAAACTGTAACGGAATGTCCTGCTTTAAGTAACGCTTCTGCGGTTGCAGAGCCAATATACCCTGCCCCGCCGGTGACAAGAATATTCATGAAATCTCCTGGGTTGATAGGATAGCGTGAAGTCTGTTACGGCTGGGGCTGCCAGCCCTGAACGTACCAGCGAATGTATTCACCGACATGCGCGCTCCAATACTCTTCGGTGTGAGCGCCCGTGTAAAGGTGAAACTCGTGGGGAAACTCGTAGGAAGCCAGCAGATTTTCAAAGACACGCGAGGAACCGAGTTCGCTATCCTGGTCGCCGACATCCAGCCACAGACGCGGCCAGGATTCGGGCGGGATGGCTGCGATCCATTTTGAGATGTAGGCGGAATCGTCCGTGAAAATGGCCGGGGAATGCAGGCCGAGAGTCCCGAATAATTGCCAGTCTGTCAGGCCAAGGCGCACTGTCCAGCCCCCGCCGCGCGAGAGGCCGCCGAGGGCGCGGTGCTGCCGGTCGGGGAGGGTGCGATAGGTTTGGTCAATGTATGGGATCAAATCATTGATCAGGCGGTCGCCAAAACTTGCGCCGGTCGGCAGGTTCCAGTAGCGGTCATCGGGGAAGACCATGATAAAAGGTAAAACATCCCCGGAAAGGATGAGCCGGTCAGCGGTCGAGACCGCGCCCAGCCGTATCCATTGATCGTCAATGTAGGTTTGCCCGTGCAACAAATACAGCACCGGGTAACGAAGGTCGGCCCGCCGGTCATAACAGGGCGGCAGGTAGATCAAGTACTCCTGCGGCGGTTTGGTAGTTTGCAGGACGCCTTGTTCGACGTGACCCGGTTGAGTGAGGCATCCGAGCGGAGTCGGCGTGGGGACAGGCGAGGGGGTGAAGGTCGCTTTGATTGTGGGGGTGGGTGGGGGAATCGTTGGAATGGGCTGCGGCGTGTTTGACGGGGAACAGGCCCAAAGTCCGGCAAGAAGCGTGAGGGCCACCAGCGTCTGTTTGGCTTGACGGGTTATCATCCTTCGCATTATACTCGTCCCGCTGGAGCTGAGCAGGCTCTTGCGGGGTGTAGCGCAGTTTGGCTAGCGCGCTTGCTTTGGGAGCAAGAGGTCCTGGGTTCGAATCCCAGCACCCCGACTCTCGGCCGTCAGGGAGGAGTTTCCTGGCGGCTTTCTATGTTAAAATAGGTTTGGAGGGATCGTTATGCCCCAGAAAAAAATTGATGGTGTAATTGAGGCCGTTCGTTATCAGGATGGACATATCGTGTATGTGCGCGCTTATGAGCGCCGCGGCGCCACGTTTTCGGACCGCGTTTTGATCGAACGTGGGGAGTTGATCGAGCAATTAAAGAGAGGCAAAAAGTTTGTCATCGGCCAACGCAAGGAACTGTGGGCCAGCACGTTCGAAACCAGCAAGCTCGTTCAGGTAGTGAAGCGCAACAACGAAGAGATCGTCTCCACGCGCCCTGAAGCCTCTCACGACGAACTCGAAGGTGTCCCCGTCTTCTAAACATACAGCAGGCGAGATTGACATGAAGATCATTGACAAAACCCCCTTCCAAAACGCGCAAGGCCAGGTTGATATGGTGGGCCGATTGCGCGGCACGCTGGAACATGGCCCGAACTGGTATCCCGAGTTGCAGGCGCAGAAAACAGTCATCGCCGCGTTGGAGCGCTTGTTGGACAAGGGTTTTGCCGTCATCCGCAATTTCAATCTGCCGGGTAGCGACATTGTCGTGCCGATCATTCTGGTGGGCACGCATGGGATTTCGGTCATCTACGCGACCCATCTGCGCGGACATTACGAGGCCAAAGGCGATCAATGGAACCGGCTGGATAACAACCGTTCCCTGCCAGCCAATATCAACCTGCTCACGCGTGTGACCAAGTTGGCGCGCGCGACCCAAATCTACTTTGAACACCAGCAACTGAAAATCCCCGGCTTGGTGGAACCTGTCTTGATCTGCGCTGACCCCGGCTTGCAGGTCGAGTCCATGCGACCTGTGGCGCGTGTTGTGATGAGCGATGCCATCAACCAGTTTGCCGGTTCCTTGATCCAAAGCCGCCCCGCATTGCGTAGCGAACAGGTATATGACCTGGCAGAGAGGATCGTCACGCCGCACGAACCGGAACCGGCCCCTGCTGCCGCAGAACAGTCTCCCGCCGCCCCAAAACCTGCTCCTGTTGCGCCATCATCCCAGGCGGGTTCCGAGCAACCACCTGTCTCCCGCGCTAAAGCCATCTTTGCCGCTTCCGAGAAGCCTGCGCCATCAGCCTTTGATTCCTCCGATCTCAGTTTTGCCTTTGATGAGGGAGAAGGCAAGCCCTCACCACAAAGCGCTCCTCCCGGGCTAAGAGAGACCAGCCCAGCCATCCCTCTGCCCACACAAACAGCTCCCCAAAAAGGCAAGATCCTCGGTATGACCCTGCCACAAATAGGTTGTCTTGGCGTCATGGCAATTGTGGAATGTTGTATTTTGATCGGCGGGGCGTACTATATCTTTTTCGTTAACCGCTAACGCTTTGTCCTCCCCCTTCCTTTCGATCATCATTCCGGCCCATAATGAAGAGAGCCGCCTGCCTCGCACGCTGGAGCAGGTCTTTGCTTTCCTTTCCGGGCAGGATTACACAGCCGAAGTACTGGTGATTGAGAACGGCAGCTCAGACCGCACGCTCGAAATCGCGCAAGAGTTCGCCAGCCGGCATTCCCAACTCCGCATCCTTCAAAACCGGGAGCGCGGCAAGGGACTGGCGGTGCGACGCGGCATGTTGGAGGCGCAGGGACAATATCGTTTCATTTGCGACGCCGATCTCTCGATGCCCATCGCAGAGATCACCAAATTCCTGCCGCCCGCGCTAGCCGATTTTGACATAGCCATCGCTTCACGGGAAGCGCCCGGCGCGGTCAGATACAATGAACCTCCCTACCGGCACATCGGAGGGCGCGGTATCAACCTCGTCATCCGTTTGTTGATCCTGCCCGGATTGCAGGATACCCAGTGCGGCTTCAAGTGCTTCACTGCTGAAGCCGCACAACACCTCTTTAACCTGCAAACCCTTCCCGGCTGGTCCTTCGACATCGAGTTGCTCTATATTGCCCGACGCCAGGGCCTGCGCATTCACGAAATCCCCATCCACTGGTACTTCGATCCGGATAGCAAGGTGAACGCGGTCAAGGATGCGCTGCACATGATCGCAGACATCTTCCGCATCCATCGCAATGCACGCCTCGGCTTGTATGATCCCCGCCCCTGACCTGACATTTGAACGCAGGCTGTGGCGAAATGGCTTCACCATAATCGCCGGACTCGACGAAGCCGGGCGCGGCGCGATGGCCGGCCCGGTAGCCGTTGGCGCGGTCATTTTGCCGAATGATCCGCATCTTACCCGGACTTTGGCTGGTCTCCGCGACTCCAAGCTGATGACTCCGCTGGCGCGTGAACGCCTGACCTCGCGTATCCAGGAGACAGCCCGGGACTGGAGCGTGGGCTTTGCCTCGGCGGAGGAAATTGACTCATACGGGATCGTACTTGCCACGCGGCTGGCAGCCTTGCGCGCCATCGAGGGAATTCCCATCTTCCCAGACTACCTGCTGACCGATTTCCGACTCGAACTGCCCGAACTGGATATTTCACAGACCGCTCTGGTCAGAGGCGACCAGAAAAGCCTGAGCATCGCGGCTGCCTCCGTCCTGGCCAAGACGAGCCGGGATAAACTGATGCGCGAACTCGATGGGCAATATCCCGGCTACGGGTTGGGAAAACACAAAGGGTACGGCACGCAGGCTCATCGGTCCGCGCTGAAGCGGTTGGGATTATCTACGATCCATAGAAAAACCTTTTCTTTTAAGAGTTGATCGGCGCGCGAGCAAGTCACCAGTTAGCTTATGACGAAATCGGGGGCCATCAGGTGTTACAATGCCAAGAACGGAGAAAAAATGGGATTGATCAATCATAAACCTCGAGGAACTTTACGGGTTGGCTTGCGCCTTCCAACCTGGTTGTATCGCTTCCATCTGGGCTGGCTGCTCGGCAACGCTTTCTTTTGTTAATGCACATCGGCAGAAAAAGCGGGCAAACTCATCAAACTGTTATAGAAGTCATTGGACACGATAAAGTCACCGATGCCTATTTCGCAGCATCAGGATGGGGCGCCAAGTCAGACTGGTTCCGTAATATTCAAAACCATGCCGAGGTCACGATCATGGTTGGACAACGAACACTGCCTGCCCGCGCCGAGATGTTAAGCGAGACCGAAGGGGCGCAGAAACTATTCAGTTATGCCCGCCAACATCCAGTAGCATTTCGTGAGCTCAGTTTTTTCTTGTTAGGGACGCGTCTGGATGGAACGCAAGAAGCGTGCGAGCAGCTCGCGAAGTCGGTGCCCATCGTCAGATTCCAGCCAGTAAGCAGGGAATAAGAGGTATAGCTTTGAATCGCTAAGATCATCAACCCTTCGTCTGGGATGCAAAAGGGTTCTATGGCGAATTTCCGCGAAACCATGTTTAAGGGATTTGCATGAAAAGTTTTATTCAAAGTTTAATTCGGAAAGCGATCACTCGTTATCAGGTTTCTGAAACAAGTGTCCTGGCAGTGGTGGCGATCATTGTGGGTCTGATCTCCGGGCTGGGTGTCTGGCTGTTCAAGCGCATCATTGACCTAGCGCATACGCTCTTTTTTACAGACATGGGCGGCGCGCTGTCATCCTTTGGCGCCTGGACGGTCATCCTGATCCCAGTTGCAGGCGGGATCATTGTCGGGCTGCTGATGCATTATTTCGTCGGCGAAGAGAAACACCACGGCGTCACCGGCATCATTGAATCCGTGGCGCTGGGCGGGGGACGTCTGCGTTACTGGCGCATCCCGATAAAAGCCATAGCTTCGGCGTTGTCCATCGGGAGCGGCGCATCCGTTGGCCCGGAAGATCCATCCGTTCAGATCGGCGCCAACCTGGGTTCCATGTTCGGGCAGGTCATGCGCCTATCTGAGGAACGCGTGCGTACCCTGGTCTCAGCTGGCGCGGCAGCGGGGATTGCTGCGGCTTTCAACGCGCCGATTGCCGGGGTATTCTTTGCAATTGAGATCATCCAGGGGGAAATTGCAGCCACGGCGCTGGGCATGATCGTGCTTTCCTCTGTGACATCGGCTGTCATTACACAGGCGCTTAGCGGCCCGGAACCAGCCTTCAGCGTCCCGGCCTACAACTTCAATTCACCCTGGAAACTGGGATTGTATTTCGTGCTGGGTGTGCTGGCCGGGCCAATTTCCGCGCTTTACATCCGGCTCGTTTATCTGGCGCAGGACTGGTTCCATGCCTGGCGCGTGCCGCGTCCTGTCCACACAGTGCTGGCAGGCCTGATCGTCGGCGTAACCGGATTTTTCCTGCCGCAGGTCTTGGGGATCGGGTATGAAACGATCGGCAATGTGCTGAATGCAACCGCTTTTCCTCTCACGGTGCTCATTGTTTTAATGACGGTGAAGTTGATCGTGACGCCTGTCAGCATCGGTGGAGAGTTTCAGGGAGGTGTATTTGCGCCATCCCTGTTTGTGGGAGCCATGCTGGGCGGCACAGTGGGGATGATAGGCAACATCCTGTTTCCGAGCCTGCACATCGCGCCGGCAGCCTTTGCCATGGTGGGGATGGCAGCCGTGCTGGCAGGGACCGTCCATGCTCCATTGACCGCCATCCTGTTGCTCTTCGAGATGACCCACGACTATCGCATTATCCTGCCGCTGATGTTCTCGGTCATCGTCAGCTTATTGATCTCCAGTCGCCTGCACAGGGACTCGATCTACATTCTGGGCCTTTCCCGCAAGGGGCTGCGCATCGAACGCGGCCGAGATGTGGAAGTGCTCGAAGGCATTACGGTGGGCGAGGTCATGGAGAAGGGTTTTGTTGTCCTCAAGGAAAGCGACAACCTCCAATCCGCTGCCGATCAAATGCTCAAGATGCGTACACATGGTTTGGTAGTCGTGGACATGAATAGCGATCTCTCTGGCATTTTGTCCTTGCAGGACATTCAAAACGCTGAGGAAAAGGGAGACCTGACGCAACTAACAGTCGGAAAGATATGTTCCCGTAACCTGATCACCGCCTTCCCAGATGAGACTTTGGCTGCAGCCCTGCGCCGCATGAGCATCCGGGATATTGGCCGGTTGCCTGTGGTTGCAAAAGATGATGCCCGCAAAGTGATCGGGCTCTTACGCCGCTCTGATACCATCCGCGCCTATAATCTGGCCCTGACACGCCGCACGACGCTCCGTCACCGTGCGCAACAGGCGCGCCTGGGAGTTGTGACGGGAGCGCAGGTGGAGGAAGTTTCCATTGAACATGATGCATCCTGCGTTGGCAAACAAGTCAAGGAGGTGGGCTGGCCGCGTGACAGCGTAATTGCCAGCCTCCGGCGCGGCTCCAGGTTAATGATCCCACATGGGGACACGATTTTACAGGTGGGTGACGTGCTCACTTTTGTGTATGAAGGCAATTCGGATGAAGCCTTGCAAAACCTGTGCAAGACACCAAAGTAGTATCGTTAGATTGAGCAGATAAGAACACTCCCGCAGAATTGCGGGAGTGTTCTTATACCAATGCAGAAAATTCCTGGATTACTTTTTGCCCAATCTCTGTTTTTATCTCTTCCAGCGGCGGCCTGACCGTCCAGCGCGGGAATTCGAATATGCGGTTCATCAATGCTTTTAATACTGGTGGGAAGGGCGAATAGTTTTCGAGACATTGCCTTTGCTCGGTCACGCGTGCCTGTGCTTCGGAGGGATCCTTGCCAGCTTGATACAAATCCCAGATCTCGCGCAGGCCAGGGGATAGGATATTGGCAGGCGCAGTGATGGTTCCTGCGGCATGATTTTGCAAGGCCAGGTGGAAGTATGAGTCCGTGCCAGAGAATACGGCCAGGTGATGACCAAATCGTTTGCCGAGTTCAACAGCAAATGTTTCATCGTGCGACGAATCCTTGATGCCCGCGAATTGCGTTGGAAAGGCGTCCTTCAAACGCGACAGCAACTCCAGCGAAAAGCCGACGCCTGCCGCGCCTGGGAAATGATAGCCAAGCAGGTAGCCATCCGCAGGGACAGCCTTCCTGATCAGTTCACTGAACCAATTGAACAAGCCATCATCTGTGGCCTTGCGGAAGTAATAGGGCGGCAAGACAACCACGCCGTCATAATCAAGGTCGAAGGCCAGTTTGGTCAGGTCCATGGTTTCGCTCATGCTGGGGGTGCCGGTACCTGCCAGCAGACGAAAGCCGGGCATCTCCTGGCGGCAAGTCCGGGCCGAACGCAGCAGGGCTTCCCGCTCGGTTGGGGAGAACGAGGGACCCTCGCCGGTCGTACCGAAGAGCAGCGCACCGTGACAGCCGCGGGAGGCCAGAAAATGCAATAAAACGGGAACAGCCTCGAGGTCCAGGTCGGTATCGGGCTTTCCGTCTCTGAGGGAGGCTTCGCGAAGAGGTGTAACGGCCGCAGCGTAGACGCCAGCCAAAGGGTGTAAGTCAGGCATGAGAGAATGTCCTTTTATGGTTCATGATCTTCGATGAAACCACGGGCGGCTTCCTCGGGAGGTTGAAGAGGTTGACCCTCACTCTGGGCCAGGTAGTGCTGGTGATCAAGCACCCACAGATACAGGTCGCCTTCGGTCTTGCCGGGGAACTCTTTGATGATCTCGCTTTCACGGATGATCTTAACGATGGGCGAATAGACTGTATCGTACCAATCGGTCACGGCCTCCTGCTCGGAGATATCGCGCTTTTGGTCAAGTCCCATGAAATAGCGATGAACGGCAATG
>JAKANW010000759.1 GCA_021823555.1 Chloroflexota bacterium | reverse complement strand
AGGGCGTCTGGAAAGGCGCGGGCGTGCTCGGCCCCGAAGCCTTCGAGCCGCAGCCGTTTATGGATAAGATGGCGGAGTATGGCTTTCCGTATGGGATTCGTGAGGGCAAAGGAGAATTGTTCCCGGCCTGATTGGTGTTGCGTAATCGCTCTTGTCGCTGATTGACGATGGTAAACTCCCGCAAACGCAGAGCGTTTGCGGGAGTTCATAGTTCTCAGAAGCGGCTTGCCGTTTACAGTGGTTGGTCACCATACCCCCGGGAGCAGGCGGTAGCGGGTGTGCGTAACGTATTCGGCATAACCGGGCAATTCGGCGCGCAGGGTGCGGTCTTCGAGGGCGGTGCGGGTGATGATCAAAACCAGGTAGAGTGCGAAACAGGCCAGCCCGTAGAGAGTGTCGAGCAGAAATACCGCACCAAGCAGTGAGATCGTCGTCCCAAGATAGCCCGGGTGTCGGACGATCCGGTAAGGCCCATCGGTAATGGCCGTGTGTCCGCGTTCGGTTTGGATGCGCACGATTTGGGAAAAATATTGGTTGACACACATGGCCCACAGTACCAGGGCGTAACCGGCAACGAAAGTCAGCCCGCCAAACAACCGGAGGCCGAGCGGCAGAGGCGGCGACCAGTTCCAGCGTTGGTCGAAGCCAGACAGAACAAGCAGACCAAGTGCGGGAATCCCCATCAGGCGCGTGATCCACACATCCCACTCTTTTCCACCCGCCGCGCCTTTGCTTCGCTCCTCGATTACCTCTTTGTGGGCCGGCGCCAAAACAAACGAACCGACCGCCAGAAGCAGCAGATACAAGCCGATATACCACCATCCGGCAGGCCAGCCCAATGTCCCGGCGCTGACAAAAAGCGCCGCGGTTTGGATGAGTACCAGCACGAATAACTGTAGAACCCGGCGAATCAGCGGAGACAAGCACACCTCCTTCCGCATTCATTGTAGCACGTTGACCTTTGGTGCTCACAGAAAATTTTGGAGGAGATTATTCGGCTGTGATTTCCTCGAAGCAGGCTAATGTTTAGCCGTCTCTCCTGCCACTTCGGTTTGATTGGCCTGCACATTGCGCAAGGTGGCCGCCCCCAAGACGGCGGCTGCAAGGGCCGCCAATCCACCCAGCGCCAATCCCCAACGCGCTCCGGCAATTTCAGCGAACCAGCCTACGATCGGCCCGCCAATGGTGGTGGAACCCAGGAAGGCCATCGACCAGAAAGACATCACGCGGCCGCGCATTTGTGGCGAACTTTCCAGTTGTAAGATGCTGTTGCCGAGCGAGGAAAAATTGATTGAGCTGATGCCCACGAACACCAAGGCCAGTCCGGTCAGCCACAGGCTGGGCATGAACGCGGCCGCCAGGACTGCCAGCCCGAATAACAGAGAGGCGCTGACTACCTTGTAGGGATGGATGCCCTTTCGGCTGGCGAAGAAAATTCCTCCAACCGCAGCTCCGAATCCCATGGAGGCCGTCAATAGGGCGTAACTGCTCGCGTCCCCTTTGAAGGTCAGTTGGGCGATCAGCGGCAGGCTCACTTGAAATTCATACGTGAGCGTTCCGATGATAGCCATGATCAATAACGTGGATCCGAGCACAGGTGTGGTGATCACGTACTTGAATCCCTCCATGAGCTGTCCCTTGACGCGCGGCGCGGGTGGGGTGACCGTCAGTTCGCTGGCGCGCATCATCCCAAGCATGATGACCACCGCTGCGTAGGAAATCCCGTTGATAATAAAACAGGGCGCCAATCCCAAGGCGCTGATCAAGACTGCAGCCAGGGCGGGGCCAATAATGCGCGCCAGGTTGACCAGAGTCGAATACAGTGTCACGGCGTTTCGCAGGTTGTCTGGTCCGACCATTTCGATATAAAAGGTTTGGCGGGTGGGATTATCGAAGACGTTAACCATGCCGAGGCCAAATGCCAAGACATACACCATCCAAACTTGTACTAAGTTCGTAGCCACCAATATTCCCAGAA
The DNA here is from genome assembly GCA_021823555.1 of Chloroflexota bacterium. Next base: position 868 of record JAKANW010000759.1, on the reverse strand, counting down.
TCAACGCCAGAACACCGGAAATGGATTGCGTGAGGAATAGGATGGTTCGTTTGGAAAAGCGGTCAGCTATCACACCGCCATATGGGCCTAGAAACAGGATGGGCAAATATTGTAGGGCGCTGGCGATGCCCAAAGCGGTGCCAGAATTGGTAAGCTTGAGTACCAGCCAAGTCTGGGCAACCGATTGCATAAAAGTTCCAGAGGTGGAGATGATCTGCCCAAAATAATAGAGGCGATAATTGCGAACGTACAGCGATGAGAAAGTCTCCCGGCTATGTTTTCGCAGGGAAGTGAATAGATTTTCCATAATGCAGTCGATTTGTTCCTATACTTCGAATAGATTGTATCATTGCGGGATGACTAGCTAGCGCAAACCGCAAAATTCAATCTGCCTTTCGTGTTTTCCGTTTTCATTCTTGTTTCTGCCAAAAATTTACTCTTTCCATCCAAATAGGCAAGTAGATGCGTCGCTTTCGGAAATATTGAATTGCCTACTTTGCCGAGAGTCCGTATAATTATTCCAAGTTGGTGATACCAGCTCGACCACTTCCAAGGAGGAAACCATGCCCAATGGTTACAATGGCAAGATTCTGCATGTTGATCTAACCAAGGGGAAACTCGAAGTTGAACAGCCCACCGAAGCTTTTTACCGCAAGTACTTGGGTGGGAGCGCCATGGGAATGTATTACATCCTGCGCGAAATGCCCAAAGGTGCCGACCCGCTTGGGCCAGACAACGTGCTGACCCTGATGGCGGGCGTTACCACCGGCGCTTCGATCTCTGGGCAAAGCCGCGTCAACGCCAACGCCAAATCACCTATCAGTGGCGGCATCGGCGATGCCCAAAGTGGGGGCTTCTTCCCTGCCGA
>JAKANW010000758.1 GCA_021823555.1 Chloroflexota bacterium | reverse complement strand
CCTGGATGTTGATTATGGCGAGCAGCGTCAAGTATACCGCCAACCCCGCCCGAACAAGTGATGGACCTCCCAAATTTGTTATGCCTGGATAAAACTGTCCCACCCCCGGCATCCCCAAATGAAAAAAGGTCATTTGGAGAGGCGAGAGATATGCCCTTTTCCCCGGCCCTTTACTCTGCGGGCGCGATGTACCAATTTCGGGAGAGGGTTTCATGACATATGACACATGAAAAAGGATGGGAAAGTCTATACAATAATGGTGCAGGCCTGCTTGCGGGTACATCTACGACTGACAGGATTCTAGAAAAGACGATGAACGACGATATCGAAATAGAAGAGTTGGCACCTTGGCTGCTCATTCCCATCACATTGATCGGCGCGTTGCTGCGCCTCTTTCTAATTGATAAAAATGGGATGTGGCTGGACGAAACGTTCAGCGTGTGGCTGGCTAACCACAGCGTTCTTGAGATGTTGCAATGGATCGTGAAGATCGACCAGCATCCGCCTCTGTATTATCTTCTGCTCCATTCCTGGATTGCGCTCAAAGGGGATACACCCGATTCCGTCCGCTTGCTTTCCGCGCTCTTTGGCGCAGGCACCATCCCCATCATTTACCTGATCGGCAAACGGCTCTCTGGCGCGATGACGGGAGTGGCGGCGGCCACACTCCTGGCCCTGTCGCCTTTCAACATCCACTATGCCCAGGACGCGCGCATGTACACCCTCCTGACGTTCAATGCGGCCGCGGCGATCTACGCGCTGGTCATCCTGCTGACGGATCCCCGCTCCACCCGGCCGATCGGCAGTCAATTTTGGGATTATCTGCGCGCCTGGCGTACCCCCGCACCGGCGGAACCGGACACCGCGGGTGATTTCAGCAATCAGGATGGGTCCCACCGCCAACCCGGATGGGCAGCTTTCTTCCGCGCGTCCCTCCGAACCATCGAAACAGACCTGGCTTGGGCTGCGTTTATCGTATTCTCGGCCGCGGCCATGCTCACGCACAACACGGCGGTTCTCTTCCCTTTGGCTGTCAATATCTTCGTCCTGGGTCTTATCCTTTTTCAACGAATCAAGCAACCAGGGCCTTCCCCCGCGTTCCAAGCTCCCTCTTTGGGGAATTGGGTGAAGGCGCAGGTTGGCATCTTCATATTATGGAGTCCGTGGAGCGTTGTTTTTATCCAGCAAACCAGCCGGGTCTATCAGGAGTTTTGGCTTCCCAAACCAAGCTGGGACACCGTAACCCAGGCGCTTCGTTCCTTTTTGGATGAAAATGCGTTCGTTCCACCGAACCAGAAGACGCTGATCTGGGTCCTGTACGCGCTGGTGTTTTGCTTGGGACTGCTGTATTATCGAAAAAAGAGTTCACAATTTTTATTTTTGGCGGCCCTGTTCGCCATTCCCTTTCTGGGGGAGCTGATCGTGAGCCTCCGCCGGCCCATCTTTTTGGATCGGACCTTGATCTGGATTACGATTCCATTGTTCCTGCTCTTGGCAGCCGGCATCGCTCAATTGAGATTTCGTTTTCTGATTATCTTGGCATTGGGTATCCTGGGGACAAACAACCTGTTCTCCGTCAGTGATTATTATCGGTTCGCGCAAACGGAGGATTGGTACAATGTTGCCCGTGACGTCGTCGCTTTTTCCGCTGAGGATGACCTGGTCCTGTTCAACGCCACCTGGACACAAATCCCGTTTGATTATTATTTTAAAACGTTCAGCCAGCATTCCATCCAGGTGGAGAAATTTACCCATGTGGAGAAACATGGGGTTCCCTCGGATATGTTTGACAGTGGCATCCTGGAACCCAAGATGACGCCCGGCGATGTCCCCAAGTTAATTTCGCTGTTGCGCGGGCATAACCGGGTCTGGCTGATCTATAGCCATTACTGGTACACGGACCCGATGAGACTCATCCCACAAACGCTTGCATCACAGATGAAATTACTTCAGACGATCGATTATTATGGGGTGCAGGTTCAAATATATGGCACACCCTGAACCTGATTGATGTCTATTGCTATGCCAAAAACAACATCGCCCCGGCGTGTGGACTCAAACGTCTCTAGATGTTGACGCCATGCCGGGGCGGGTATTTATACGTTTTTTTGTCTTTCGACTTTGACAGACTCGGGGCAACACTGCAGGCCAACGAGCGCCTGAAGGCGGCTGACCGCTTCTCGCTTTGGCCCGTTTCAACGGGCCTCCCAAACTGAGCCGGGGACTTCAACGGGGAAGGCAGGGTAAAGTAAACCTTATCGGTCTTTGTAAAGCGCCCATAGGGTCTTCAGCGCCTGTTCGAGCCGTTCTCCCAGGGCCGCACCGCGTTCGGTGGTCACATCATCCGCGTTGTTGAAGATGACATATGGAACCCGAACCCCTTGAATGGTCAGGTACTGCGAATCGCCTTTGCTGACTTCGTCCCAATCCACTTCTTTATACAGGCGTTCCAGTTTCCAGTCCTGCAAGGAATGTTCCAGGATACTGTCGGGTTTCTCGGGATTGAAGCGCTTACGGTTCTTCCGCAGTGATTCTTCCCAGCTAACGTCAATGTACAGGATTGCCATGTTAGGCAGCATTTGGGGCGGCAAATGCACAAAGGCCGACCGATAGCCGCCGTGTTCCGCCCCGCGCGAAAATTCGACGATGGTGGTGAATTCTTCCGCATAATTCGTAATGTCCCGCAGTTTTTTCTGATATTCCAGCCCGAACCGCTCGATCAATAGATCCCAGAGATACTGGTGAAGAAAGATTCCATCCTGATCGGTGTACAAGCGCGGGTGTCCCATTTTTTCAAGCAACGCGTCTTCCTCGAACCAGGTCCAGAGCATTGGAAAGTCGTCGAT
>JAKANW010000757.1 GCA_021823555.1 Chloroflexota bacterium | reverse complement strand
GGTCACCAAGGGGCAGCGGGTCAAACAACACCAGACCATCGGGCTCGTGGGGTCCACAGGACGATCCACCGGGCCTCATCTCTTCTTCGAAATAATTGAGCATGGCCAGAGAGTCGATCCCACCAAGGTGAAACTGGTCAGAAATCCGGGCACCGTGCCTCATCCGCTGAAGAAAAGATTCAAATCTGTGGTCAACGAGAACACGGAGTTCCTCACCGAGGAACGTACTCGTGCCGATCACCGCGTGTAGCGCGCACCGCGTCCTGCATTATGCTGTCGCTCACGCCGCGGCGGATCGGTGGTCCAGCCAGTGTAAAACGTCCCATCCGAACATTCAAGAATGTAGCAATAGAAAGGCATGGAGACGGGCTTCGGTGATCGTTACCACTTCTTCTTATTATCAGTTTCATCGCGTCGGGGGCGCACCCACGTTCCCAACAAGCGCTCGGACATGGGCTGAATTTCGATTTTTTCCATTCCCTCGTGTACCCAGTCCGCGCCGAGACGTTCCTTCAGCCATTGGATGCCGCCGAGATAGGCATCCTCCATGAACTCATCCGCCCCTTCCCCATCCAGGGCTTGGCGCAGACTCGTCAATGAGCGAATGGCATTATCGAGCACGCGCGACACATTTTGGCGGTTGGATTGGATCATCTGCGCGACCGAGTCCGCATCATCCAGGTAGAGAGCAGAGGCAGAAGTCCACGCGTACGGACGGCTGGCAAGTTTTCGGGCCTCCTTCCAACCGGGCTGGGTGGTGGTCGCATCCAGCAGGGCAATGGCCAACAATTGCGGCAGTGTATGCAGAGCCGCCATCAAGCCATCCGCTTCGGTAAAGTCGGAGAACATCGTGGTCGCCCCAATCAATTCAAGCAGGTCAGTTGCCATTTTCACGGCAGCGGCATCGGCTGTGCGCGAGGGACAGACGAAAAACACCGCTTCCTTGAACAGGTCTGCCTGGGCCGAGACGAATCCCGCGCCCACGTCCAGGATGTGATCCGGCCCAATGGACGGAACCAGCCCAACGTACGAACGACCCGCCGGGATGTATTGTTCAGCCCACGCAGCCACCTGCGTCTTGACCGGTGCAGTATCCAGCACCACCGCGCCTTCCTTTAAATCCTGTCCAATGATCTTGAGCGTCTCTTCGATTTCCGAGAAAGGCAGTGCCAATAAAACGATATCCGCTTCGCGCACCGAAGCGGGCAGGTTGAAATTAATCTCGTCCACCGCACCTTTCGAGTGCGCGGTTTTGGCGGTATCGGGTTTTTTATCGTGCCCAACGCGTTTGATAGATGATTTGTATTGCTCCAGCGCCAATCCCACTGATCCACCGATCTGTCCAAGTCCGATAATTGTGATTTGCCTGGTCATGGTTTCCTCTCAAGTTGATGTAAGCGGATTATACTGCCAATGCCCTCCACTTCTCCTAGAATCGGGAGAGCCAGGGACGCCGACCCTGGCTCTCGTGAAAGGAGGAGAAGAGAAATCACCTTACATTGCAACTTTACCATGCCTATCCAAATAGTACTTGACGCCAAACCTACGACTACCCTACGTTTGTTCGACAATTTGCAAAGGTGTAATCAAAATGGGCGCACCTTCTCCTGTGTACATTGGCAAAACGGACCGGACGCCGCTCGGCATCCTGTGGGTGGCAATGACCGAGTGCGGTTTGGCCGCGGTGGAATGGAATTCTGATAAAGCCTCCTTCGATACCTACCTGACCAAACGACTCAAACGCACACCCATCCTTGACCCCGAAGCCACTGCCCTCCCGCTTCTCGAACTGACCTCCTACCTGAGCGGCGACCATCGCGCTTTTTCCTTCCCCATTGACTGGTCTCTGCTGCGCCCTTTCCAACGCGCCGTATTGCAAGCCGTATACGCTATCCCCTACGGCGAGACGCGCACCTACGCCGACATCGCCGCCCAAATCGGGCGCGAGCACGCCTACCGCGCCGTTGGCCGCGCCAACGCCACCAACCCCATGCCGCTGGTTATCCCCTGCCACCGCGTGATCGGCAGGGACAGAAAACTCCACGGATATGGCGGCGGCGAAGGCTTAAAAACGAAAGAATGGTTATTGCAACTGGAGGGGGTAGTATTGGCATAACATGATAAACTCTGCACCTGCATTTTGAATCGATCCCAAGCACTGGAACCTGAACCATGATGACTGACTTTCACTCCGGCTTTATCGCTATTATCGGCCGCCCCAACGTGGGCAAGTCTACGCTGGTCAACGCACTGCTCGGCCAAAAGGTCGCGGCGGTTTCGCCCAAAGCGCAGACTACGCGCCGCCGTCAACTCGGCATTCTCACTACCGAAACCTATCAAATGGTCTTCGTAGACACGCCCGGCATCCACAACCCGCGTCACAAACTGGGCGAATTTTTGAACCAGGAGGCGCGTGAAGCCCTCGAAGGCGTGGACGCCATCCTCTGGCTGATCGACGCGACCACCGACCCGACCGACGAAGACCAGCAGATCGCGTCGCTCCTGCCGCGCCGGACTCCGCTCGTGCTGGGGCTTAACAAAACGGACCTCGTCTCCGCCCCGGCGTTGGAAACGCGTCGGGAGGCATACCAGGCCTTGGTCAAGAAAGAGGCGCACGTGATTCCCATCTCAGCCACGCGCGGGGATGGCCTCTCTGATTTGATGATGATTCTCATTTCCTTCCTGCCAGTCCGCAACCCAGAGTTCGACCCAGAGCAGATCACCGACCTTTATGAAAAGGAGATTGCCGCCGATCTGATCCGCGAGGCCGCATTGCTCAACCTGCGCGACGAAGTGCCGCACGGCGTGGCTGTGCGCATTGACGAGTTCAAGGAACGTGAGAATGGCA
>JAKANW010000756.1 GCA_021823555.1 Chloroflexota bacterium | reverse complement strand
TCCATTTTTCGCCAGCCTTGTTGAGAATCTTGGCGATAGCGGCAACGTTGGTCGGAAACTTCATCACTTCGATGGAGGAGAAGACCACCAGCGTGTTCGCACCTTTGACATCGCGCGGGATCTCGACTTCCCATTCGTCAGCCACCCACTCGAGGCGCTGATCCCAAACTTTGTCGGTCATGCCGAGTGGACTACCTTCGTTGACCTGCTTGTTGACCGCGGCCATCAGATCTGCCGGGACCATGTCCGCCGCGGCGAGACCGGCGCGCATCCCATGCAGGAGCGAGCCGAGGTCGATGCCCATCGGGCAGACCATCGAGCATTTGTTGCAAACCGTGCAAGCTTCGTAGTTCAGGTCGCTCCAGTGGCTGAGGTCTTCGTCGGTGACGCGTTTGTCGAGGCCGACGGAAACCTTCAAGCCGCCGATGAGGGTGAAGCGCTGCTCGTAAGCACGGCGTAACAATTCCATCTTCCAGACCGGCGCGTATTCGGGGTTGCCGGTCGCCTGGTAAAAGTGACAGGCCTCGGCGCACATGCCGCAGCGGGTGCAGGCTTCCAATTGAGAAGCGACCCAGCCGCCAGTCTCGTGTACGAAGACGTGCATTGCTTGTTCAGTTGCAGACATGATTCACCTCCTACACTGAGACGCCGCGCTTGCCAAATTCCTGTCCATGAATGGCGCGCGCAAAGAAATAAAACATGAAGTGCGAAATGCGGCTGAGTGGAATCCAGATCAACAGCACATCTACAGCGATCATGTGCAGGCTGAAAAGTTCCTCATACGGGAACCACAGGTGATGGGTCATCATGTAGCCCGTTACCATGGGCAGGAACACGAACAGCCAGGCCAGGTATTCCGCCGGGCCGGAGATCAGTTTCAATACGGGGTGGGTGAGGCGGTTGATAAGCAGAACGATCATGGCGGCGATGGCAGCCGCGGCCAGCCAGTCCACGATGGGCAGGGCCAGGGTCGGCCAGCCGAGGCCGATCAGGCTCTTCCAAACCAGCATATGCGGCGCACTCAACAGGATCACCACGAACAAGCCGAGGTGGAACAGACCGCCACCCACATAGATGAGAGGATTGCGATTAAAGGTGTTCTTGACCCAAGGAATAAACGGCCAGATGAGAATGCCCTTCAGGAACGACATGACTACGCCGGACGCCTTACTCCCCTTCACGGGAACGCGGTCCTTATTCCAACCGAGGGCGATCACATTGACCAGACGGTAGACCATGCCGCCCACGAAGATCAACAACGCGGCATAGAAAAACGGACCGCGCGCAAATTCCAAAATGGAGTCCCAGTTCATTTCGCGCCTCCTTTGGCTTTCCTCTTGGCCTGATTGACCAAGGCTGTGCCGATACCAATGGCCGCGCCAGCCGCCACTGCCGCACCAACCGCGGTCGCGGTGGGACGATCGAGCGGAGCCGACTGGCCCTGATAGAAGCCTCCGCCATCCCAAAAGTCCGGTTCGGAGCAACCCAAGCAGGGGTGCGCGGACTGAACGGGGAAGGACAGGCCTTCGTCCCATTTGATCGAGGCGCAGGCGTTGTAGGTGGTGGGGCCTTTACAGCCCAGTTTGTACAAGCACCAGCCCTGACGCGCTCCCTCGTCATCGAAAGACAAGGCAAACTTGCCAGCCTCGTAGAATGAACGGCGCAGGCAGCGGTCGTGTACGGTCTTGCCGTAGAAAGTCATCGGGCGATGCAGGGAATCCAATTCGGGCAGGGCCCCAAAAATGACGAAGTGGGCGATCGTGCCGGTGGTTGCTTCGGGAATAGCCGGGCAACCGGGAATGTTCACTACAGGCTTATCGGTGATCAACTCCCAAACACCTTTGGCCGCGGTGGGATTCGGGTCCGCTTTGGGCAGGCCGCCGAACGAGGCGCAATTGCCGGTGGCGATGATCGCCGCCGCGCCAGCCGCCGCTTCCTTGAGCAATTCAAGCGCCGAGCGCCCGCCAATGAAGCAATAGCCGTCATTGGCGGTGGGGATGCTCCCCTCCACAACCAACACGTACTTGCCGGCGTATTTCTTCATGGCATCCTGCTTGGCCTGCTCCACCTGGAAACCAGCCGCCGCGGAAAGTGTCTCGTGATATTCGATGGTCAGGGTGTTGAGCACCAAATTGACCAGGCTGGGCGAAACCGAACGCGTAATGGCTTCGCTGCACCCGGCGCAATCCTGGAACTCAAGCCAGATGACCGGGACGCGCTGGGCCGTTTCGAGTGCATGCGCCACAGCCAGATCGGGACGATAACCGCCCGCCAGTTTGGCAGGCAAGCCGCTGGCTTCGATGGGCGGCAGGGCGGTGAGCCCCATGGCCGCTGCCAGGAGCCCGCTCAGTTTGAGAAAATCACGGCGGGAAACGCCGCGGTCTTTCAAATCTTGCTGGATGGTCTTTTCAGACATTTCTCCTCCGAACAAATCGTTGGATGTTCAGTTATGTGTCAATTTCAGCACGAGATATTGTCGGCTTCGAGCTTGGCCTGGTAGGCTTTGAGGCCTTCCGCGCCCGTGGCCAGGCTGGCTTTGTCGGCCTCCCAGTTGGCAGGCTTCATTTCTGCGATCCAGCCTTCGCCATAGGGATCGCGAGAAACAAGATTTGGGTCGGAGGCAAGCTTGTCGTTGCCGCGCAGCAGGGTACCCGTCACCGGAGCCGGAACCGGCCCGACGAACTTGCTGCTCTCGACGGTGGCGACGCTCTTGCCCTGGGCGATCTCCTGCCCGATGTTTTTGGCCTTGACGGTGACGCCCGCCAGGTTGGAGCCGGCCAGCTTGGCGGCGACTGCGGTCATGCCGATGCGCAGTGTGCCGTCTTCCATCGGCTTGGCCCACACGTGC
>JAKANW010000755.1 GCA_021823555.1 Chloroflexota bacterium | reverse complement strand
GCGCCTTAACGGATTTACTGGTATGAAACTGGATGTCATTGACCTTGGCTTGATCGAATACGAAACTGCCTGGAAGTTACAGGATGAATATGCGGCGGAGATTGCCAGCGACAATCGTCCGCCAACGTTGCTTTTATTGGAACACCCGCACACCTTCACGTTTGGACGCAAAGGCCACGCCGGGAATTTATTATGGAGCGAAGAGGAACTCAAGCAGCGCGGCGTCTCTGTCCATTGGGTGGACCGCGGCGGCGATGTGACCTATCATGGCCCCGGACAATTGGTGGGCTACCCGCTGTTGCCGCTCACTCCATTAAGACCTGACAGGTCTCAGGAAGAGTCACCCGATTTGGATGATGATCCAGTGAGACCTGTCAGGCCTGACTATGTCGGCTATATCCGCAGGTTGGAGGAGATGCTGATCGTCGCGGTGGCGCATCTTGGACTGGCGGCAGGCCAACGGTCCGGCAAGAGCGGGGTATGGATCCAGGCAGACGCGTACTCACGCTGTCCACGTTGTCGTCCCGAAGACCGCCAGAAACCTGCCAAGCTGGCAGCCATTGGCGTCAAAGTGGATGCACGCGGCGTCACCCATCACGGCTTCGCGCTGAATGTCAATCCTGACATGGAATATTGGGACGGCATCATCGCTTGCGGACTGATGGGCGAGCCGGTGGTCAGTTTGGCTGACCTGCTCTCCCCTGCGCCGGATATGGAGAAGGTTAAGCAAGCCGTGACCATGGCTTTCGCCGAGGTGTTTGCCTTTGATGCTGTGAGGACAAATTTGTGAATAATGTTAAAAACTGGATGACATCATGAACTTCTCTGAATATCAAACCAAATCCTGTGTGACTGCCAAATATCCCGCCATCGGGCATGCCGTGATTTATCCCACACTTGGACTGGTCAACGAGGCAGGGGAAGTGGCAGGCAAGATCAAGAAGGTCTTCCGCGACAAGGATGGCCAGATCAATGCTGAAACACGCCAGGCCATCAAGGCCGAACTTGGCGATGTACTGTGGTACCTGGCGCAGGTCAGCACTGAACTCGGCCTGTCCCTGGATGAGGTGGCAGAGCACAATATCACCAAGTTGTATGACCGGCAGGCGCGCGGCAAAATCCACGGTGACGGCGACAATCGTTAACGGTATCAGGCCAAAGTCAAGGGGCGAAACGGAAAAAAACAAATCCGTTAGAAAACTCTAACCTTTTTCCTACGCGGACTTTCGGCGCTTTTTGGTAGAATAGAACCAGACAGTTCCTGTCTATATTCAGGAGAAACACAATTATGGCTGGCATGGAACGATTTACACAGAGGGCAAGGCGCGTCCTCAGTCTCGCTCATCAGGAGGCCGAGCGCACCCGACAGAGCAATATTGGTACCGAGCACCTTTTGCTTGGTTTAATGGAAGAGGAAGGCGGTGTAGCCGGGCGGGTCTTGCGTGAACTTGGCATGACGTCCTCCCGCATGCGTGAGATCATCGAACGCGTCGTCAGCCCTGAATCCCGTTTCAATCCCGAAAAAATTGAACTGGCCTCCGATACCCAGCAGGCGCTCGAATACGCCATGGAAGAGGCGCGCCGCCTCGGCCATCACTACATTGGCACCGAGCACATCCTGCTTGGACTGGTGCGCGTCGAAGGGACGGCCATGGAAGTGTTGCGCCGTCTGGGTGTGACGGCCGACCAGATCCGCCGCCAGACCCGGCGGGTGTTGAACGAATCCTCGTCCGCCCCCGCAGCTGCTTCCGCGTCTGGACGCGATGTCCAACGCCCGGGCGCCTCCAGCAGCAACCCGAAGACCCCGCTGGTGGACCAACTCGCCACCGACCTGACCTCCAAGGCCGAAGAAAAGAAACTCGACCCGGTCATTGGCCGCCAGATGGAAATCGAGCGCGTCATCCAGATTCTGGCGCGCCGCACCAAGAACAACCCCGCCCTGATCGGCGAACCGGGCGTGGGCAAGACCGCCATCGTGGAAGGTCTCGCCCAGCGCATCGTGGAAGGCGATGTGCCGGCCCCGTTGATGAACAAGCGTGTCCTGCAACTCGACGTAGGCTCGCTGGTGGCCGGCACCATGTATCGCGGCCAGTTCGAGGAACGTCTCAAGCGCGTGATTGATGAACTCAAGCAATCGGGCGCCATTCTGTTCATTGACGAGGTCCACATGCTGGTGGGCGCGGGAGCCGCCGGTTCCTCCGTGGACGCAGCCAACATCCTCAAGCCTGCCCTTTCGCGCGGCGAATTGCAGGTCATTGGCGCCACCACCATGGACGAATATCGCAAATACATCGAGACCGATGCGGCGCTGGAACGCCGCTTCCAACCCATCCAGGTGGATGAGCCGTCGGAGGATGAGACCATTGAGATTCTCAAGGGCATCCGCTCGGCATACGAGGAGCACCACCATCTCGTCATTTCTGACGAGGCCCTCGAAGCGGCCACCCACTTATCGTCCAGGTATGTGACCGAACGCTTCCTGCCCGATAAAGCCATTGACTTGATCGATGAGTCGTCCTCGCGCGTGCGCATGTACAAGAGTCCCGCCGCCAAACAGGCAAAGGACCTGTTCAGCCAGTTGCGCGAGGCGCGCCAGAACCATTCACTGGCACAGGAGGAAGGCAACTCCGAGGATGTAAAGGAATGGGAGGAGCGCGAGATTGACTTAAGTGAACAGATCGAACGCCTGCGCACCGGCTGGGACCGCGCCAGCAGCCCTGTGGTCTCGGCGGAAGATATTGCCGAGGTCGTCTCCATGTGGACGGGCGTGCCGCTCATGCAGTTGGCAGAAGAGGAGTCGCAGCGCCTGCTTAAGATGGAAGATGAATTGCGCAAGTCCATCATCGGGCA
>JAKANW010000754.1 GCA_021823555.1 Chloroflexota bacterium | reverse complement strand
CGGTCAGCTGCCCGACCCGCCCCTGCCCGGCCCGCGCTGGGTTCGCGTGAAGAACGAAGGCTGCGGCATCTGTGCCTCGGACCTATCCCTGCTCTTCGTCAAAGCGGACCCGTCCATCGCACCGGCTGCACTCCCTGGCCTCTCCCGCTTCTGGCTTGGACACGAGACGGTCTCGGTCGTCACTGAGGTCGGCCCTGCGGTGACGCGTTTCCGCGTTGGCGACCGCGTCCTGATGGATACGCATTTTGCGGGCGCCAATTGTGAGACGCTGGAGATCGAACCGAAATGCCGCTACTGCGCCGAAGGGGACTATCACTTCTGCGTCAACAAGTCCGAGGCGGGGCCGCGCGGCATTGGCGGCGGGTTTGGCGACTCATTCGTCACGCACGAGACGGCGGTCTATCCCATGCCCGAAGCCTTGACGCGTGACGTAGGCCTCTTGGTGGAGCCAACGTCCATTGGGGTGCATGGCGTAATGCGCTTCCCGCCCAAACCCGGAGACAAGGTGCTGGTCATTGGCGCGGGCATCATCGGTCTGCTGACCACGATGACCGTCAAGGCGCTCGTCCCTGAAGCGGAGATCACTGTACTGGCGCGTTATCCACACCAACAAGCGCTGGCCGAAAAGTTGGGCGCGTCGCACATTTTGAATGGCCGCGACGGATATCCTGCCATCGCCAAATTAACGGGCGGAAAATATTTCAGCGCGCCGCTGAATACCGGCGTGGTCGTTGGCGGCTTCGATGTGATCTACGATTGCGTCGCCGATCCGCACACAACCCACGATGCCCTGCGTTGGGTGCGCGCCGGCGGGACGGTAGTCATGGTTGGCGCACACATGGCACCCATGCCCAAAGTGGACCTGACGCCCATTTGGTATCACCATGTCCAATTAGTCGGCACGTACGGTCATGGTATGAACACTTGGGATGGCGTCCGCAAGCATACCTATGAGTTTGTGTTCGACCAGTTCCGCGCAGGCCGCTTCGATGTCGATGGACTGATTACGCACCGCTTCCCGCTGGCGGATTACAAAGAAGCCATCCGCGTGGCAACTGCGAAAGGAAAAGAAAAAGCGGTCAAGGTAGTGTTCGAGCAGGAATGAGGAATGAAAAAAGACTCCCGCACCAGCGGGAGTCTTTTTTCAAGGTGGAATTCCCTTTCGCGTTTAGAAGAGCAAATAGCGCGAAGCCGACATCAGTAAAATGGCGAGGATGATCGCAGTGATGTGGACGGGTGTCACGCCCGCGATGCGTTTTTGAAGCGCCTGAATTTGGGCGAGTTGCTCTGGCGTGGGTTGGCCCTGCACCTGCGCGCCGACCGCCGCCAGTTGTTTGTTCAGTTGCCCGAAGGTTGCGCCGAAGATAAACGCCACCAAGCCGAAAACGCCGCCGATGGCAAACCCGATACCGGTGAATGATTTCATCCAGGCGGAGGTCAACCCGTGTGAGTCGATCAGGTACAGGCTCCCGCCTGCCAGGACCGTCAGAAGCGCCATGGTTGTCATGACATTGATGAATCTTGTTTTTAGCATCAAGTAGCCTGCAAATTGTTGTCCTGCCAGATGGGTGGCGCGCACGGTTGGGCCGAAGAAGAAGTGCATGATCAAACTTCCGCCTCCCCAGAAGATTGCCGCGCAAACATGAATGATCCGTAACGCTAAAACCAACATAGCCATTGTGCCTCCAGCAATAAAAGATTTAGGAGTAGTTTACTCTTAATTGAAGGCGAATACATTAAAAACGGAGGCGATTTTTAAAATTGGCAGGAAACGCGTTTTCATTTTTCCGCGCTGGTGAAATTTCCTACTTGCGCACCATCCAAGATTTTAAGCAGGTCATCGCGTTGGAGGATGATGCCGGTATTGGGCAGACCGGAACCCATGGAAAGCTCCTCGAATTGGAGTACGCTTTCATCCACCAAGATCGGCATCGGTGTGGAAATTCCAACCGGCGACACGGTGCCAATGCGGTAGCCGGTCACTTGCAAGACCTCGGCCGGGTCGGCCATGGTCAAACGCGATTGCCCGAAATGGGCGCGTAACGCCGGCCACGAGATTTGCGCCGGGCCGGCCACGATCACCATCGCAAAGCGTCCCTCGCCGAGACGGAAGACGATGGAGCGGACCACCTGGCCGGGCTGTTGTCCGCGTTCGGAGGCGGCTTGTTCCAGCGAGGTGAGCTGGCCCGCATGACGGAAGACGCGATGCGAGATTCCAAGTTCGGTCAGTTTTTGGGAGACGGGGGGAATGTTAGTCATTCGCCGATTATACCGATTGCCGCGTTGCTATCAAAAGGTCTCAGATTTTAGAAATCCCACCAAAATGGTATGAAATTCGGCTATAATCTCATCCCGATAATTGGGAATGGCATAACGTCGGGATGATACCGGTGTTATTTTGCCTGAACTTGTCCAAAAAGCACAGCCTCGTCTGTATGCTAACTCAGCGGAGAGAAAACTCAATGAAGAAGGAACAACAATTAGATTTGTACCATCAGATGGTACTGATTCGCCGCGTCGAAGAACGGGCGGCGGAATTGTATCAGCAAGGCAAGATCGGCGGCTTCCTGCACCTGTACATCGGGCAGGAAGCTGTTTCAACCGGGCTGATCGCGGCGCGCCAGCCGCAGGACCGCGTCATCACTGCCTACCGTGATCATGGCGTGGCGTTGAATGTGGGCATTTCGGCCAACCAGGTGATGGCGGAATTGCTCGGCAAATCCACGGGTATTTCCAAAGGCAAAGGCGGCTCGATGCACATGGCGGACGTGACCAAAAATTATTGGGGCGGCCATGCCATTGTGGGCGCGCATTTGCCCATCGCGGCCGGGTTCGCGGTCGGCGACCAGTACGCGGG
>JAKANW010000753.1 GCA_021823555.1 Chloroflexota bacterium | reverse complement strand
TGAACCAGCACTGGTCGCCTTCCGAACATGGATGGGTAAGAAGGGCACGTCCTGTTACATACGATGGTTGTTGAGCGACCCCATCCACAGCTTTGGTGATTCGCTGGCAGAATTCGACGGCTTGATTGCCTTCCAGGGCGTGGATGGTTACTTCTCCCGTTCCTTCGATCCCATCGTGCCCATTGCCCTGGAGCCGTTCCTTTACCCGGAGCAATACGTCACCTGGCTGTGGGCTTTTTTAACGGTGGCAACTTTGGCCGCGGTCCTGACGCGAGCCTGGAAACAGAATCCGCTTTGGGCCGCGTTCATCCTCCTGTGCCTGCCCATCTTCCCGCACCTGTTCATCTCCTGGCATGGCGACGCCATGGCTCCGCAACGTCATGCCCTGTCGGTTGGCCTGGAGCTTTCCCTCAGTTTGTGGATTTTTGTTTTGCTGGGAATCGAGTATCTCGCTGCATATATCCAAACCAAAAAACTGGCCGCGGCTCAAAATAAGTGATGCAATTCGGGGACGGGAGGTTATCTGTCAAATCAGGGTAAGCGGGATGGCATCCACTCCACACCACCCAAAATTAACCTTGACTTAATGTAGGTTAAGGGTACAATCTCCCCCGTAAGATGCAAGCGGTTTTCGTTGGCAAGGAAAGATGACGGCTCAAGCACTACACGAGCCGTCTTTTTTTAACCACCGATGAAAGGCACTGCGTCGATCTAATTTTCTTATTTTGTCTAAGGAGGCAAAATGTCTGAGCGTATCATCGGTACGGTTAAATGGTTCAACGGAACCAAGGGCTACGGCTTCATCGAACGTGAGGGCGGTCCGGATGTCTTCGTGCACTTCTCGGCCATCGAAGGCGATGGTTTCCGCAACCTGAACGAAGGCCAGAAGGTGGAATTCACCATCGAACAAGGCCCCAAGGGACTGCAGGCTGCCGCCGTTCGCATTGTGTAGTCCACAACCCGAATGATAAAACAGGACCTCGTCACTCGACGAGGTCTTTGTTTTTTGGAAGCCAGAGATTCGCATCCATCTGGACGGCCAAAGCGCCCGCGTCCATCATGGCCGCGGCCTGTTCCCGTTTCCAGACTCCTCCTGCGCCGATGATGGGCAGCCCGGACCTGGCAGCCACATGGATGATTTCCAGGCTTTGCGGGAAGAGGGATGGGCCATACAGCCTGCCTCTGATCAGCTTTCCGCCGTCCCCATTTCGAAGCGCCCCGCGCGGCGCAGATAGGCCGATGGCAGCCGCGCCTTCTTCCATCATACGCACACCGATGCGCAGAATCTGTTCAGATGGCAGGGAAACGATCAACGGCAGTTCTGCGCGGCACATTTCCAAAGCTACGAAGATAATATCATCAGCCGGCAGGGGTGCAAAACCCAGTTCCACCGCCATCACGTTCTCCTGCCCCTCTAACATCTGCACCATGTGAGCCGTCTCCTCCGGGCGGTCCGCCATCAGGTTGACGATGACCGGCAAGCCCGCGCGCTCCCAACGCCCGGCATGTTTTTTCAGCACCGCGCTCAGGCCGGGGTTCGGCAGTCCGCTGTGGAGCAGGAATCCGCCCGGGTATTCAATCAAAGCCGGTTGGGCAGCGGGCAGGCGCGGGCGGAGGGAGATCGGATTGGTCACGAACGCGCCGAAGTCATCCCACGGCGCCGCCGCGCGCGGGTCAGGTGCGAAGCCGAGAGTCCCCGCCGCGTTCATGAGAGGTTTGCTAAAATACAGGTCTCGTTTCATTTTTTGCGAGTTCGCGTCGAATTGACTTACCGACAGGAGCTTTATGCAACCGTTGAGTGGAATTCGTGTGCTGGATTTGAGCCGCGTGCTGGCTGGTCCCTATTGTACGATGGTTCTGGGCGATCTGGGTGCAGAGGTGATCAAAGTGGAGCCGCCCGAAGGCGACGAGACGCGCAGTTGGGGGCCGCCCTTCGCGGGCGGCGAGAGCGCCTATTACCTGTGCGTCAACCGCAACAAGCGCGGCATGACCATTAACTTGAAGACCGAAAATGGACAAGCCATCCTGCGTGAACTGGCGCGCACGAGTGACATCCTGGTGGAAAACTTCCGGCCTGGCACACTGGCCCGCTTCGGCCTGGACTTTGAGGCTGTTTCCGCTTTCAATCCGCGTCTCATCTATTGCTCGATCACCGGCTTCGGGCAGACGGGGCCGTTGCATGACCGTCCGGGCTACGATTTCATGATCCAGGCTATGGGAGGCGTCATGTCCATTACCGGCGAAGCAGACGGCGAGCCAATGAAGGTGGGCGTGGCCGTGGCAGACCTGTTCGCCGGGCAGAACGCGGTGATTGCCATCCTGGCCGCGCTGCAGGCGCGTGAACGAAGCGGTCAAGGGCAACACCTCGACATTGCCTTGTTCGATTCACAATTGGGCTGGCTGGCCAATGTGGCCAGCAATTATTTGATCTCCGGCAATCTGCCCAGGCGGTATGGGAACGCACACGCCAACATCGTCCCCTACCAGAGTTTCCAGTCCAGTGACGGCTGGTTTGTGATCGCCGTCGGCAATGACCGCCAGTTCGCGCGTCTGTGCGAGATCATCGGAAAGCCGGAATATTCCAGCGACCCAAAGTTCGCCGCCAATTCGGCTCGTGTGGAACACCGGGAGGAATTGATCGCATTGCTCAAGCCCCTCTTCCTGACGCGCCGGCTGGACGAGTGGCTGTCTGCACTGGAGCAGGCGGAAATTCCCTGCGGCCCCATCCAAAACCTGGAACAGGTCTTTTCCATGCCACAGGTGGAAGCGCGACACATGCTGGTGCAGATGGAACATCCCAGCGCAGGGACGGTCCCACTGGTGGGCTCGCCGCTAAACATCAGCGGAACGCCCGTATCCT
>JAKANW010000033.1:5597-12643 GCA_021823555.1 Chloroflexota bacterium | reverse complement strand
GTTCCTGACCACTTTTTCTTCGTTATAAGCCGGCACCACAATAGAAACCAAAGGCGTCTCTTCCTGAAAGAAAGGAGGCTTGCGTTTACGAACGGCAAACGCCAGAGCCAATGGGTAATAGAGCAATGTCAACAACCCGACTACAAATACGCTGAAACCCAAAGAGTAAAAAAAAGCGAGTAAAGTATCAATCATGCAAATCCATTATCTGCCAGCATGGCATCTATGATCTCGGGGACGTTGGCGACATTGGCACCGAAACGCGCATTGATTTCCAGTACTACCGGGCAGCCATCTGCTAGGCGGCGAATATCAACGTCAACCGGGCCGCAAAAATCCAGCGACCTGACCGCAGAGACAGCTAATGAAGCAACGTCGGGTGCATCAACGCGCTTTACTTCCAACGCGTTTCCTACAATTCCCTCTTTCAGCAATGTTTTTTCCATGACTTCGACAATTGCATCGCCTTGCCGGTTGAGATAAAGATTGGGACAATAGTCGGTGCCAGGAGCAAACTCTTGAAGGATGTAACGATCATCCATGCCAGCAATAACCGGCCAATCCTGTTCAACGTGGACAGTAACACCGCGCCCGCCGCGGCCGATACGCGGCTTGCTCAAGCAGGGCCAACCAACCTTCTTCGATACATCCAGGCGGGATTTTACTTCGGATGGCAGCGCATAGCGCGGCACGCCAATCCCCCGACTTGAAAGATGGCGACAAGTTAAATACTTGTCATTGGCAGTAGAAACTGCCTGGTAGGGAGCAATGACCACCGGGATATTCTTCCACCGGTCCCGCGCTGCCGCAATGATCGGCAATTCCTCAGTCACTGTTGGTATTACTAGTTCAGCGGCTCGTTCCATTGTAATGCAATGAAGTTTATCGAGGAAATCTGACGCGCTGACAGGCGGCACCAGGAGAAAATCCAAACCTGGCAGATCAACATCGCGCATGTCGGCGCCAATGACAGTATGACCGCGTTCCTTAAGCAGCCGCGCCACATTCCGTCCGGCGGGGCCTCCCACACCGGTGACAACGATCTTTGCCATTCTTAAACCTCCCCAAGAGAAGTTGAAAGCGCCCTTATTACTTCAAAACCTTCTGCGGCCCGGATCTTCGCCTGTCCTCCCCTGAACAGGGCTACCCCGCGCACGCGTTCTTGCTGGACGTAAGGTTTGCCCCGTTGATCCCAATGCTCACGGATGCTTTCAATTTTGACGTCAATATAATCACCAATATCCACAAAAAGCGAGGGGATGAAATCATTGGTTGTGGATGGACTTTCATAACACAAAATGGTGCTCTTATTGCGGGCCGCCCGCAGGGTTGCATCGTGGACTGCCTGATGATCCTGATGCTGATCATGATGCGAATGAGTAAGGATGATGTCCGGCTGGAAGTCCAAAATAGCATTCTCAATAACAGTCAAGATTTCCTGTGATTGTTCCTGAAGACGGGTATCCATAAAGTGAAAAACCTGTACTTGATCCAGGCCAAGAAAACTTGCTCCTTTATGAGCTTCAATTGGGCGCACATTTGGATCGCCGCCCTTTTCCCCACAGGCCATGACAATCCCTCGAATAAGATAGCCCGCGTCATGCATTTTGGCCAGTGTGCCTCCACAGGCAATCTCAATGTCATCTGGATGTGCGCCGATCGCAAGCACTCGTTTCAGTTTGCCTTTTTTCTCGGCCACAACTTTAAAACTGATAATTACAAGGATTAATAATCCTTGCGCAATCACGCTGGGGGATTCGGAGAACAGGTCACCCATAGCCAAAAAGCGGATGTCGCTGTGTCTCCGCAGGTAAAACATGCCAACTACATTGACAACCGCAAAAAACAAGCTGACCAGAATAACAAGCCAATAGACCATTGACGCACGACGCGTCGTTCTTCTAAGAACTGAGCGCCGAAATACCATATAAGCTGCTATGCTTGAAAAAACCAGGATAGTAATAAGGTGGCCGACAATCTCTACAACGAACTCTAACGAACTCATATCTATCTTTTGTCCGTCCTTTGTTACGAAAATAAAAGCATATACTTCACAGTAGTAGTCGTCGAATAGTGGTCTTTAGTTACTGCCCTACAACCACCAATTTCAGATTTGCTGTTGCGGTGATTTCATGCAAATTACGCCCAGACAATCAGGGATTGAACATTTCTTTCACAAGGGGCCGGATCACCTCCCACTTCGGTGCAAGTACCTGCGCTCCCCCGGAAGTAGTGAACGGCGTAACCATCTCACGAGAAATCGTGCGGGAATCCATTCCAACCCAAAAGGCGCGCAGGAGGGCAAAGGACAAACGCGGCCATTGCCAGGCCGGGATGTTACTCTGCACGACCTTGGATAATGCGGCCGCAACGGACGGCAAACGTGGCCAGGAACCTGGCGAGAGCATCTTTTTCAGGACGGCCTGCAAGAGGATCTGGCCCTGTACCATGCGCAAAAAATCGTCGGCTGAATAGCGCTCGCGGGCAAAAGCCAGGGCTGCTGCTCCGTCCAGGTGATGTGCGCCAGCAGGGAGGCCGCCAAGAGGCTTCTCCAATTGGATGTCCACGCCGCCCAACGCATCGATCACGCCTACCAACCCGCCCATGTGGATCAAAGCATAGTAATGCACCGTCACGCCGAAATCCTGGCGGATGGTTTCCATGATGGAACGCGGCCCGCTCCCATCCTGCTGCGCTTCGGCAAAGAAATAGGCAGTGTTAATGCGTTGCTCACCGACATTGGGAATGGTCACCCATAGATCGCGCGGGATCGAGAGCAGACCAACGTAAGGCTTCAGGGGAACGATCGTGGTCAGGATGATCGTATCGGTACGGCCCAAGGCGCCGCGTTGGGGAGAATCATCTGTACCCAGGAGCAGGATGTTCGTCCGAAACGGGACAAAGAAGTAAACCAGGAGGATAGCGCCCAGCAGGACAAGCCAGAAATGAAACCGCCATCGCTTATCGCTTCCCCTGCGTGTAATGCGGACCGGCTGAAAAGTTTCCAGGTTCGGCGGCCGGCTTGGTTGTGTTTTATCCAGCGTATGCATTCTATGCTTGCTTTAACACCTTCCAGCTGCCTATCCAGGGCTTGCCCAACCTGTGGTTTTCTGCCACCTGCACATTACTGAGTTTGCTCGCGATCTGCGGCATGAGCGTGGCAATGGCAGCCCAATCATCGGCCAACACGGCGGCTTTCATTTTCGCGGCGGTCTGCCCGGCCCACATCCACTCCATGCGGAATTTATCGGCCTTCACCCAATAGTCGCGCTTCTCCCAGGCAGCCACGGAGGAGTCGATGCCCTCCGAGATGGATTGCAAGGCCAGGGCAATGAACGCGGCCAGATCACGCGACTCAGGCCCGGGGGCGGTCTGACGCGCCAGTTCGCGCAAAGATAATACAATCGCTTTGATTAATCGGGTTCGTTCTTTTCCTGTGGATTCGGGGTTGATGATGCGGGTCAAGTGATTTCTCCGACAGTGATATCGAGTTTCGAGGGCGGGGATTATACCGCAATCCTCGTTGACGCTCATTCTCCCCTCGCTTATAATCGTGCCGCGCTATTCACCGAAGAATGCAGCCGGGGACGTGCTGGAACTGGCAGACAGGCATGACTTAGGATCATGTGCCGAAAGGCGTGTGGGTTCGACCCCCACCGTCCCCACTGAAATTTTGAGACCCAAAAGGTCTCGTGAGACCTTTTGGGTCTGGAGGATAATTTGAAGATCGAAAAACAATTTCAGGATGACCATCAGGTAAAACTGATCGTCGAAGTTGAGCAGGAACAGATGGACGCCAGCAAGCGCCGCGCCGCCCGTAAAATTTCCGAACGCGGCAAGATCCCCGGTTTCCGGCCGGGCAAGGCGCCCTATAACGTGGTCGTGCGCCATTTTGGCGAGCAAGCCATCGTCGAGCAGGCCATGGACGATTTGGTGGATGAGATCTATCCCAAGATGCTCGACGAAGCCGATATCAAACCCGCCGCGGCCGGTTCGTTGGAATCAATTGATAACCTTGAGCCGCCCAAGCTGACCTTCAACGTACCGCTTGCCCCACAGGTGGACCTGGGCGACTATCACTCGCTTCGCCTGCCGTACGAGTGGACGGCTCCCGGCCAAGAGGCAGTGGACGCGGCCCTGGAGGATCTCCGCCAAAGATACGCATCCTCCGAGACTGCGGAGCGCGCCATCGAGACCGGCGACTACGTGCTGCTGGATGTGAAGGGTGAATACGCCAAGCCAAAGGAAGGCGACGAGGACAAAAGCGCCGGACTCTCGCGCACCGGCTTCGCGACCATGGTCCGCGAGAAAGACCGCGACGAGGAATGGCCCTTCCCCGGTTTCGCCAAGGAACTGATCGGCTTGAAGGCCGGCGAGAGCAAGGCCATCAAACACAAATATGCCAAGGACGATGCTGACGAAAGCTTGCGCGGCGAGACGGTCAACTTCGAAGTGACCATCAAAACCGTGCGCGGCATGATCCTGCCCGACCTGGACGATGACTTCGCCAAAATGGTGGGAGCAGGCGATACGATGGATAAGCTAATGGAACTGGTCAAGCAGGATGTTGAAGCCAGCTCCAAGTCCGATTATGACGACAAGTATTTTGAAGAGTTGATCGAAAAGATCAAAGCCGGCGCGACCATCAAGTACGCCAAGCAAACGCTCGATCACGAGGGTGAGCACGTACTCGAAGACCTGCAGCAGCGTCTGTCCCAGCAGGGGCTTGACCTGCCCACGTATTTCAAGATGCGTGACACAACCCAGGAGAAGTTCACCGAAGAGGAAGTCCTGCCGGTAGCTAAAAAGCGCCTAGACCGTTCGCTCATCCTGGATGAGATCATCCGCCAGGAAAAGATCAACGTAGACAACGCATCTCTGGATTCCGAGTTCACCAACACGCTGACCGAGCTGCAAATGCAGGGCGTGAATCTCAACCAATTGCGCGGCGGGCGCAAAGGCCAGCAACAGTTGGCCCAGGCCGTGGCCATGGAATCCGCCAGCCGCCTGCTCACCCGCCGGGCGTTGGATACGTTGAAGGCCATCGCTACCGGCGCATACAAGCCGCCTGAAGAAGCGCAGGTGGCCGAATCCACAGTAGAGGGGACCCAGCCTCAGGAAACGGCGGACAGCTCCAAGTCCGAGCTGGAAGCAGGCGAAGCGTCTCCAGAAGAGGCAAACGAGTAGACCATCCGGGGCAAGGCCTTTCCTTCAAAGGTGCCTCGCCTTTGCCAATAAAACTTATCGTTAAAGTTAACATGATTCAAACATTGAGCGAGTATGATGTCCGAAACTTGGAGGAACCCATGATCCCTGATTTCAAAAACGTAATCCCAATGGTAATTGAGTCGTCGGGGCGCGGTGAGCGCGCTTACGATATTTATTCCCTGCTGCTCAAGGAGCGCATCATCTTCCTCGGCACGCCGATTGACGACCAGATCGCCAACCTGATCGTGGCGCAATTGTTGTATCTCAGCAAGGAAGACCCTGAGCGCGAGATCAACATGTACATCAATTCGCCGGGCGGACAGATTTATGCCGGGCTGGCTATCTACGATACGATGCACATGATCACCAACCCGATCAGCACCGTGGCCGTGGGCGTAACCGCATCCTTCGGGACCGTGCTGCTGACCGCCGGTACAAAGGGCCGCCGCTTCGCCCTGCCGCATGCCACCATCCACATGCACCAGCCGCTGGGTGGCGCACAGGGCCAGGCCACCGACATCGAGATTGCCGCCAAACAGATCCTGCGCCAGAAGGCTATTCTGAACGGCATCCTGGCGGAACATACCGGCCAGAAACTGGAAGTGATCGAGCACGACACCGACCGCGACTTTTACATGGACGCCCGGCAGGCCGTCGAATACGGACTGGTGGATCACGTTCTGGAGCTTCCCGAGAAGATAAAGGCCTGATCCTGTATCATCGCAAGCCCGTCGAGAAATCGGCGGGCTTTTGATTCAAGCGGGTTATAATCCCCGTCATGACATTTTCAATTGTGGCCTGTGATCTCAATGAACCCGCCTGGGGCGTGGCTGTCGCTTCCAAGTTCCCGGCTGTGGGCGCCGTTGTTCCCTGGGCGCAAGCCGAGATCGGCGCGCTGGCAACCCAATCCTTTGCCAACACATCCTTCGGTCCACGCGGGCTGGCCTTGATGGCGGCCGGCCTTTCTGCGAGAGAAACGCTGGGTCGCTTGCTGGAAGACGATCCTGAACGAGAACTGCGGCAGGTCGGCATCGTGAACGCGCGAGGATATGCAGCTACGTTTTCAGGCGCCGGCTGTTTTCAATGGGCAGGAGGGGTTTCCGGCAAGGGTTACGCCATACAAGGCAACATCCTGTCGGGCAAAAAAGTTGTACCTGCCATGAAGAAGGCTTTCCTAAACACCAAAGGCGACCTGCCAACCCGCCTCCATGCCGCCCTTTTAGCTGGTGACCGCGCCGGAGGCGACAGGCGCGGCCGACAGTCCGCCGCGCTGTACGTAGTCAAACCCAAAGGCGGTTACGGCGGCTTCAATGACCGTTGGATGGATTATCGCGTGGACGACCATGAAGACCCGGTCGTGCGGTTGGGCGAACTGCTGGAGATGCACCGTCTGTATTTTGGCAAGAGTCCCGAAGCAGACCGCGTGACTCTGAAGGGCAAAGACCTCCAACGCTTGCAGACTATCCTACAAAACCTGAACTATAGCAAGCTCCCGCCTTCCGGGGAATACGATGAAGCCACACGCTCCGCTTTTACAGCCTTCATTGGAAATGAGAATTTCGAAGAACGGGCCAATCCTGCCGCGAGGTGGATAGATAGACCCGTGCTCGACTATATCTTCAAGAAATTCGAGAAATAATTCCTGAATATACAGAGACAACCATGCTTGAAAACATCAAAGCTCTCATCCTCGATATGGACGGCGTGCTGTGGAAAGCCGACGCCCCCATTGGTGACTTGTCCGCCATTTTCGCGCGTATCAAAGCACGTGGCCTGAAAGTAGTCTTTGCCACCAACAACGGCACGCGCTCGCCTCAACAATATGTGGAACGCCTGGC
>JAKANW010000033.1:0-5587 GCA_021823555.1 Chloroflexota bacterium | reverse complement strand
CCGGTTTTGGCGTGCAGGTTGAAGCGCGGCAAATTATTACATCAGCCATAGGCGTGGCTCACATCTTGAGCCAAAGATTTCCACAGGGCGGCCCGGTCTTTGCCGTGGGCGAATCAGGCGTCATGGATGCTCTGCGCGCCGAAAACTTCGAACCGCTTTCCGTGGAAGATGCTCCGAAAGCCCAGGCGGTTGTGACCAGCATAGACCGCGGCATCACGTTCGACAAAATGGTCGAAGCCACATTGCTGATCCGCAAAGGCGCGCCCTTCTATGCCACCAATCCCGACAAGACCTTCCCCACCCCGCGCGGAGAAATCCCCGGCGCGGGTGCGTGGATCTCGGTGCTGACCACCGCCACAGGCCAGGAACCGATCTACGCCGGCAAACCCTTCCCTTATTTGATGGAGCTGGCGCTGGAACGGCTGGGCGCACCCAAAGCGGAGACTCTGGTGGTGGGCGACCGGCTTGAAACGGACATCGCTGCTGGCCAGGCCATCGGCTGCCCAACCGCGCTGGTGCTGAGCGGCGTATCCAGGCGCGAACAGGCAGAAGCCTGGATCCCAAAGATAAGTGTGATCGCAGACGACCTGGCAAGTTTAATCGTTTGAAAATAACCCGATGTTGATTTACGATCTCGACCTCCCCGCGCTGACTTCCCTGCTCCAATCCTGGAACGAACCCACCTACCGCGCTAGGCAGATCTGGCAGGGACTGTATCAGCATTTCTACAATTCACCCGACCAATTTACCAATCTACCGATCTCCCTGCGCGTCAAACTGGCCGGGAACCTAAACTTCGCGCCCCTCACCCCTGTCACGCAACTGGCTTCCTCCGACAAGCAAACCGTCAAGACCCTCTTCCGCCTGAACGATGGTCAGGTCATCGAAGCCGTGTTGATGCGTTACGGCGACCCGGCAGACTCCCCCTCTCCCGGTGGGAGAGAGGTTAGGGGTGAGGGCAGAAAACGCCGCACCCTCTGCATCTCTACCCAGGCGGGATGCGCGATGGGGTGCGTCTTCTGCGCCACAGGGCAGATGGGCTTCAAACGTCACCTCTCCAGCGGCGAGATCGTGGCGCAGGTGATGTATTATGCCCGCCAATTGAAGGAACAAAATGAGATCGTCACCAATGTGGTGCTGATGGGCATGGGCGAACCCTTCCACAATTACGACAATACGATGGCCGCCATTGACCATCTCAACGACCCGGATGGCTACAACTTCGGGGCGCGGCGCTTCATCATTTCCACCGTTGGCCTCGTGCCACAGATCAAACGCTTTGCCGATGAACAGCGGCAGGTCAACCTAGCCATCTCCCTGCACGCCGTTGACGACGATGAACGCCTGGCCATCATGCCGGTCAACAAGCGCTACAAGATCGGGGAAGTGCTCGAAGCCTGCCGCTATTACGTGGAGAAAACGCATCGTCGCGTGACCTTCGAGTGGGCGCTGATCAACGAAGTCAACGACACGCCCGAGGTGGCGCGCAAATTAGCCGCGCGCCTTAAGGGATTGCTGTGCCACGTCAACGCCATTCCGCTCAACCCCACCGCGGGCTATCACGGCCAGGCAACCTCCCGCGAAAGGGCGGCGGCCTTCAAAGAATCGCTGGAGCAGGCCGGGATCCCGTGCACGATCCGTATGCGCCGGGGGATCGATATCGCTGCAGGCTGTGGTCAATTGGCCGGGTCTGTTGTTTCCTAATGTCGCGCGGACGCGATACTACAAATTCTCACGCTGAGAGGTTTATAATCTCGTCCTGCTTGCCAGAACGCCTCTCTTGCAGTATAGTCAAACGAACTTTTGAAAGTTTCGCAAATGGTGACTTAACTTATGGAACAAAAACAAAACTGGCTGGAACGCCCCATTCATCCCGCTCTTCCTGCTATCACAAATGAAATATTGATTTTCGCCGCGGTCATATTGCTGGCCATCGTCTCCCGCTTCTACGACCTGGGTGCGCGTGTCATGAGTCACGACGAGAGTCTGCATACCTACTTCTCGTGGCTGCTCTACCGCGGCCAGGGCTACCAGCATACGCCCATGATGCATGGCCCGTTCCAGTTCCACTTCCTGGCGCTGGTTTACTTCCTGTTCGGCGTCAGCGATTATACCGCCCGCATCCCCGCTGCCCTGTTCGGCGTTGCCACGGTCTGGATGGTCTGGTATTGGCGCAGGTACCTGGGCAAGACAGGGTCTCTGATCGCCGGACTCCTGTTGGTGATTTCGCCGTACATGCTATATTACTCACGCTACGTTCGCAACGAATCATTTGTGGCCTTCGCGGGTGTGTTGATGCTGTACGCAATCTTGCGCTATCTCGAAACCGGCGCCACCAAATACCTGTATCTCTTCACCGGCGCGTTGCTACTGCATTTTATTTTCAAGGAGACGGCCTACATCTACGCCGCCCAAGCGTTGCTCTACCTGGCCATTTACTTCATCGCGCAGATCACGCGCCGGCCATGGGAAGACCATCCGTCAGATTATCGCGGATTCGTTATCGCCCTCGCCATTGGGATATTGGCCCTCGGCTTTGCCGCCGGGGTTGGACTCTATGCACGGGGCAGCGGCACGCTCAGCGCGACGGAAACCATGGCCCCGGCCAATCCAGGCGGTATCCCATCGCCTCTCGTCCCGACCGCGGCTGCTCCCGTTTCACCCGCCATGATCCTGGCCCTTATCGCGCTCGTGGCTATCGGCGCCGCGTCCTACTTCCTGGTGCGCGGCTACGGCTGGGAACGTATTCGCGGCGAACGCTCCTTTGATCTGGTGATGGTTGGGGGTACTTTCGTCCTGCCCCTGCTGACGGCTTTCCTGATTGATTTCACCAAGCCCTGGTTGAATGTCACCATCCCCACAGATGCCCCCTCCGTACAGGCGCTCACCACCCACGATATCACCATCATCGCCTTTTTCCTGGCATTGACTTTCGGCCTCTCCATCGCACTTGGTCTGTTCTGGAAACGCGACCTGTGGTGGAAGCTGGCACTCACCTTCTGGGCGCCATTTATCATTTTATACACCACCTTCTTCACCAACAGCGACGGATTCTTCACGGGCACCATTGGCTCGCTCGGATACTGGATTGTCCAGCAGGGCGTCCAGCGTGGCAGCCAGCCCTGGTATTACTATCTGCTCATCCAGGTGCCAGTATACGAGTTCCTGCCCGCGCTGGGACTGATCCTGGCCGTCATTGTCGGCCTGCGCTACTATAGAACAACATCCGCAACGCCAGGCGATGCGCGTGAATATGTCAAATGCGCACATTGCCAAGCGGTCACGCCGGCAGATGCTTCCGTCTGCATCGCCTGCGGCGCGCCGCTCGACGAGGCCGAACCGGTTCCGCCTCCTGCCAAAGCAGAATCCGCCCACGGCGACCCGAACTTTGCCAACACGTTCAGCCTGTTGATTTGGTGGAGCATCACCAGCATCGTAGCTTACAGCATCGCCGGGGAGCGCATGCCCTGGCTCACCGTCCACATCACCTGGCCGATGATCTTGATCTCCGGTTGGGCGCTTGGTCGCCTGGTGGATACCACCGATTGGGCCAGGTTGCGCCAGCGGCGCGCCCTGTTAGCCCTCGGCCTGGTCATTGTCTTTGTTGCCAGCCTGTCTAACGCTTTGATCTCCTGGACGATGAATCCTCCCTTCATGGGCAAGGATTTGGCCCAACTGGAAGCCACCAGCGCCTTCCTGCTGCCCGCCATTGTGGCCATACTCAGCGCCATTGGGCTGGTGTACATGCTGCGGGATTGGACGGGCAGCGACGTGCGGCGTGTCTTTGCGCTGACCTTCTTCTCATTCCTGGTTGTTCTCACCGCCCGCGCCGCCTTCCGGGCCGCCTACATTAACTACGACGATGCAACGGAATACCTGGTCTACGCGCACGGCGCCACCGGCATCAAACAGATCATGGCCCAGGCACAGGAAATTTCTCAGCGCACCGCTGGCGGTTTGAATGTCGCCATTGCCTACGATGCCAGCGCCCCGGATACGGGCGTGTCCTGGCCGTTCGTCTGGTACCTGCGCGATTACACCAACCAGCGCTCCTTTGATGCCCCTACGCACGCCTTGCGCGATTCTGTGTTGGTGATCGTGGATTCCAAGAATTTCGACAAGATTGATGCGGCTCTCGGTCCCAATTATTATCGTATTGACTACATCCGCATGTGGTGGCCGAACCAGGATTATTTTAACCTGGTCACGCCGCGCGATCCCAACCAGCCCTTCGCTGACAACTATTCGTGCCAGGGCGTCCTGGGTATTCTGCGCTTGTTCAAGAGCCAGGATTTCTCGCGCATCTGCAACGCCATCAGCGATCCGCAGATTCGCGCCGGCATCCTCGATATCTGGCTCAACCGCAGCTACACTGCCTACGCCCAGGCCATTGCGCCGTATGCCCGGCAAACCGACCCGAACTTTGACCCAGCCACATACACACTCGAAAAATGGCAGCCCGCCGATGATATGCGCTTGTACATGCGCAAAGATGGGGCGGCCCAAATCTGGAACTACGGCGTCGGGCCAACCACAACACAGGTAACGGTAGACCCAACCGAAAAGAAGACCATCACGCTCTCTGCCGACCTGGTCATTGGTGCAGCCCGGGTTCAGCCCGGTGGATTGAACGCGCCGCACTCCCTAGCCTTTGCCCCAGATGGCTCCTTCTACGTGGCCGACTCCCTCAATCATCGCATCCTGCACCTGGATTCGACCGGTCAGGTGATTGGAAGCTGGGGATCCGCCTCGCCGGGTTGTCCTTATCCCGGCAATCCCCCGGACAATAGCCCGCCGGGTACCTTCTGCGAACCCTGGGGAGTGGCCGTCGGGCCGGACGGATCGGTCTACGTGACCGACACCTGGAACCATCGGGTCCAGAAGTTCACCGCTTCGGGACAGGCCATCAAGCAATGGGGTCACTTCGGCCAGGGCGACACCCCCGACTCGCTCTACGGGCCGCGCGGTATCGCCGTGGATAGTCAGGGACGCGTCTTCGTTGCCGATACCGGGAACAAGCGCATCGTCGTGTTCGACGCGGACGGGAATCCCATCACGCAGTTCGGCGGCGGCGGCCTCGATCCCGGTCAGTTCGACGAGCCGGTCGGTGTGGCAGTGGATGCTGAAGGACGAGTCTATGTGGCCGACACCTGGAACCAGCGCGTCCAGACTCTCGTCCCATCCTCGGATGGATTGAGCTACGTACCGGAGCGCCAGTGGGATGTGCCCGGCTGGAACGGCCAGGGGTTGGATAACAAGCCTTTTATTGCAGTGGACGCCCAGGGGAACGTCTACATCACTGACCCGGAGGCATACCGCGTGATGCAGTTCTCCAGCGCCGGTGACCTGCTGCGTGTGTGGGGCGATTATGGCGACACGCCTGAAACCTTCGGGCTGACCTCCGGTATTGCCGTGGACCCGCAGGGACACGTCTGGGTCACCGATCCGAAATTCCAGCGTATCCTGCGTTTTACCGTTCCGCAGAATTGACAAGGTCAGCAAGCTAATCGAGTAGGGAGCGGCGGCTAACCGCTCCCTCTCACACCACCGGACATGCGGGGCCGCACGCAAAGCGGAGCGGTTCACC
>JAKANW010000752.1 GCA_021823555.1 Chloroflexota bacterium | reverse complement strand
AAACCACATCAAAACCAGTAAAATCAAAAGCTTCAAAGGCCAAAGGCGTCAGCCACGGAAATAGCTCATGATGGTTTCTCGCCAGCGGCAAACGCGGCTTCCTCTTCGGCGGTCTCGGCGTGACGCTGGCCTGGCTCGCCTTCATCATCGTGTTCGCCGCCACCTCGCCGCTTGGCAAATTGCTGGTGGTCTTTTCAGGAATTCTCGGATTGAGCGCGCCGCTGGCATTCGTGCCGGTACTGCTGGCGCTCATCGCCGCGTTCGTACTGGGCGGACTCGGCGGCCTGACAGGCGGACTCGCCGCCCAAGCGCGGCAGCCATGACCCCGACCTTTCCCTGCCCGGCCTGCGGCGCTCCGAACGAACCCGAGGCGGGCCGCGCCCAAATGAAGTGCGCCTACTGCGGAGCGAATCTCACCATTCCCGCCGCGCTGCGGCGGGCCGCGCCGCCCAAAGTGGAGTCAACACCCGTGAGGGCCGCACCCGTCCCCAAAGTCGAGGCAGAAGCGAGCGAGCTGCTGCGTAAAGCCCAGCCCGCGGCGATCGGCGCGTGGAACGCGTACGCGGCTTGGACGTGGATCCGCCGCGTGCTGCCAGCCTGTCTCATCATCGTGCTGATTGGCTTGTGCGCCTGTCTCATCCTGGGCGCGTCGCCGTTCTTTTTACACTCGTTCGGGAGGTAACATGAGCGCGCTCGCGTTTCCGGAAAATTTCGTGTGGGGCGTTGCCACGTCGGCGTTTCAGATCGAGGGCGCGTGGAATGAGGACGGACGCGGCGTTTCGATTTGGGATACATTCAATCACACGCCCGGCAAGATCGCGAACGGCGAAAATGCCGACGTAGCCGCGGACCACTATCATCATTGGAAGGAAGATTTCGCCTTGATGTCCGAACTGGGCATCAAGGCGTATCGTTTTTCCACGGCCTGGCCGCGCATCCTGCCGGAGGGCACGGGACACGTGAACAAAAAGGGATTGGATTTTTATGACCGTCTCGTGGACGAACTGCTCAAGCGCAAAATCGAGCCGTACGTGTGTCTCTTCCATTGGGATTTGCCGCAGGCGCTGCAAGACAAGGGCGGATGGCCGAACCGTGACACGCCAGCGGCCTTTGCCGAATATGCCCGCCTCGTGGCCGGGCGCCTGGGCGACCGCGTCCATGTTTGGTTTACCCACAACGAACCGTGGGTGGCCGCCTTTGCAGGTCATTTCTTCGGTGAGCACGCGCCCGGCAAAAAGGATATTAGCGCGGCGGTAAAAACACTGCACCATATTTTGCTTTCGCATGGACTTGCCGCAGAGATGATCCGCGCGGAAGTGAAACACCCGGTGAAGATCGGAATCACACTCAATTTGAATCCGGTGCATCCCGCCACGGACTCGAAGAAAGACCGCGAGGCCGCCGGGCGCGCGGATATGATGTTAAATCGCATTACGCTCGATCCGCTGTTGAAAGGCACGTCGCCGATTCAAGAATCGACGGCGGCAAAGTTGTTGACCGGCAAAATCATCCAGAACGGCGACCTGGAAAAGATTCGCCAATTGGACATTCTCGGCGTTAACTATTATTCGCGGACGGTGATCAAACATTCGAACGCGATTCCAGTGGTCAATGTGGAGGAAGTGAAGCCGGAGGGGAATGAATATTCGGGGATGTGGGAGATTTATCCCGAAGGCATGTACGATATTCTGAAACAAGTTTGGAGTTATCAACCGGCTTGCGAATTGATGGTCACGGAGAATGGCGTCCCGGTCCCCGACGGCGTGGACTTCGACGGCCGCGTGCGCGACGAGCGGCGCATCCGCTATTTGCGGAATCACATCGCGCAGGTGCATCGCGCCATCGAAGACGGGATTCCCGTGAAGGGCTATTTCCACTGGTCGTTGATGGACAACTTCGAATGGGCGCTCGGCTACGGTCCGCGCTTTGGGTTGGTGTACGTGGATTGGAAAACGCAGAAGCGCATCGTGAAGGACAGCGGGCGCTGGTTCGCGCGCGTGATTGCAGAGAATGCAGTAGAGATTTAGCCGCGCATAAATTCATTGAACAAGGAATTTCCTCATGAAAAGACTCGTCATCCTTCTCGCAGCCTTGTTCGTTCTTTTCTCATTCGTCCAGCCAGCGCACGCCGAGGATAGTCTGCGCGTGTTTTACGCGGGCGCGGATGGCGGCGCAAAGACCGCCTTGCAGCTGGCGAAATTCACGCTGGTGACCGATCCGTCGCAGGCGGATGTGTTCGTGCTGAACGGCGAAATTCCCAACGACCCGGCCATCGCGGAAAGCGTCAAATCGGGGCAGGCGGGGTTGGTGGTGATCATGGGCGGAAAGATTAGCAGCGACGCTTTCACGGCAGTGACGGGGATTCCGGTCACACTGGGGAAGCGTGAAACCGCGCTGAGTTTGACGCCGCTGAGCGGAGTCGATGACCCGGTTTTGAAAGAAATCGTCTGGAATGGCGCGCCGCAAATACGCGACCGCTATGACGTGTTAACGCCGGTGTCCGCCGTCCAGCCGCTGGTGATCGGATACGAAGACGGCTCGTGGGTGTTGTGGAGCGCGCACAACGGACGAATTTTCATCTTCAATGCGTTTCTGGATGAGACCAATCCGCAAATTCAGGAATGGGGCTACTTCAATTACCTGATCTATCATCTCGTCGAGCGCGCCGCGGGGCGGACGCCAATGTCGTTTGCGGCGTATCCAGCCTCGCCCGTCCCGCACGCGGCGGAACGGGATGTGTTGTGGGCGGTGTTGGGCCTGATGCTCGTCACCACATTCACCGCGTTTTACTTCGTCCGAAGATACAGTTTGAATCACCCCGAGGCGTTGGATCAAATTGTGAAGGACAGGAGCCGCTTCGAGGTCC
>JAKANW010000751.1 GCA_021823555.1 Chloroflexota bacterium | reverse complement strand
CGAAATACGCCCACGATCCTGGCAGGATCGGCCCATTGGAGAGAATAGCCTGTCCCTGTAAAAAAGCATCAATCAGGTGCTGGCGATTCAAGCCGAGCATTAAGGCATTGCGAACCTTGGCATCTTGCAGGAATGGCACTTCGGGATTGTTTAGGTTGAGCATCACAAATCCCATTTGCGGCAAGGTGCTGGTATAGATTGCCAACCCCGGCTCGTCGAGGGCTTTTGGCAAAATATCCGGCGTAATCTGGCTGATGCCGGCCACTTCGCCCGCGTTATAGGCATCCAACGCGGCAGAAGAGCTGGAATAATATTTGAAAATCACCTGTTCGATGAACGGCTTCTGGGCATAGTATTGATCGAAAGCGGTCAACACCACACCGGTGATCTTACCGCCCTCCACCAGCAAGTGATCGAACTTGAACGGACCACTTCCCACCGGTTTCAGGTTGAAGTCCGCGTTCAACACTTTATCCTGCGGCACGGATTCCAACAGATGCTTGGGCAGAACGCCGAAGGTCATGTAATCGAGGAAGGGTGCGTACGGCTCGGGCAGTTTGAATTGCATGGTCTTGTCGTTCAGGCGCACCACGTCTACCTTCGACCAAAGTTCCTTCACATCCTGCGGATAGAAGGACGCCGGACTTTTCATCAGGTCGATGGTGAAAATAACATCGTCAGTGGTCACAGGCTGGCCGTCATGCCAGACCGCGTTCGGGCGCAGGCTGAAGTTGTAGATTGTGCCGTCCTCGGTCGTCCCCCATGATTCGGCCAGGTCAGTTTCGGGCATGCCGCGCGCGTCGAAACGCATCATGCCGCTGTAGATCAAGCGATCCACATCGCGATCAGGAGAATTGTTCCAATCCAACAAGGGATTGAGTCGTCCCATCGCACCAATCAGGCCTTCCGTGTACACCCCTCCCTGTGTGGGTTGCGGCCCGATACCGCCGCTAATGGGCTTCTGAGTAATTAATAGAATCCCCACCAGGATCAGTGTCACAAGGACAACCAGAATCTGCCAGCGTAAACGTTTCATCAGCATAAAAAAGAAAGGCCTCCTGCCGGCCCCGGAATCGGAATCCATGGCCGAAGCGGCGGCCTTTCTGTTTGGTGGAATCAGATTATCGGGAAGCGAACATCAACCCGATGGTCAGCGCGAAGAACACCACGCTCAAGATGATGGTCACCCAGAATAATGTCTTTTCGATGCCGCGTCGGGCGGTAAAGACAGAACCAGAGTCAACTCCGGTCAGTCCTCCCAGGCCTGCGCCCTTGCTCTGCAAAATTACGCTCAAGATCAAGACGACAGACGTTATAATGAGGGAGATTTCGAGAAATGTTTTCATCAGTAGGCCTCCTGCCAATTTAGCGGGGGAATTATACTTGCGGTATCAGTAAATCGTCAAACGACAATCTGAAAACTTCATGAGTAGCTGAAAGCGGACTCGAACAGGAACCCTGGATGCACGAAATCATCGTCAATTTGCACATGCACACCCGCTATTCCGATGGCAGCGGCCTGCATCGCGATATCGCCGCGGCCGCGCTGCGCACAGGTTTGGATGTGGTCATCGTCACTGACCACAATGTACTGGCGGAAGGCTTCGAGGGCTATTACCGCGAAGGCGCAAAGCGCGTGCTTCTGCTCGTTGGGCAGGAAGTCCATGACCAGGATCGCGACCCGCAAAAAAATCACCTGCTGATCTTTGGCGCCAACCGCGACCTCGCCACCCTGGCGGACGACCCGCAACTCCTCATCAACGCGGTGCACGCGGCTGGCGGGATCTGTTTCCTGGCCCACCCGTTTGACCCAGCCGCGCCGCTCGTCAACGAGACTGACATCGACTGGGTGAATTGGGAGGTGCAGGGCTATCAGGGCATCGAGCTTTGGAATCATTTCAGCGAATTCAAAACGACGCTCCACAATTGGCCGAGCGCGCTCTTCCATGCGTTCTTTCCGCAATTCATCGGACGCGGCCCTATTCCTCCCACCCTGCCCAAGTGGGACGAACTACTCGCTGACGGCCGACGCGTGGCAGCCATCGGCGGCTCGGACGCGCACGCTCTGCACTATCGTTTGGGACTCATCCAACGGACGCTCTTTCCGTACGACTTCCACTTTTCAGCGGTCAACAACCACCTGTTGATCCCGCGTCCCCTCGGCGACGATTCGCACGCCGACCGGGAGCTGGTCCTCGAATCACTGGGACTGGGCCGCGGCTTCATCGGTTACGATCTGATCGCACCAACGCGTGGTTTCCACTTCAAGGCTAAGGGACGTGAGCACGAGGCCGTGATGGGTGAGGAGATTCCATTAGACAGCGGCGTCACGCTGCAGGCGAGCCTGCCGGGAGAGGCAGAAATCCATCTGGTGAGGAACGGGCAAAGGGTCAAGAAATGGAAGCGCCAAGCCCAATTCGCCTACACAGCCTTGGAACCGGGCGTCTACCGCGTGGAAGCCTACCGGCGTTACCTCGGCAGCCGGCGCGGCTGGATCTTCAGCAATCCGATTTATGTACGGTAGCGCAAAAAGCGGCCTTTTGCCACAATTGTTGACAATTTACTTATCCTTGTAGTAAACTAGCGCTCGTTCAAAGACACAAATTACTCTGTGTCTCCTTCCGCTCTCAACTGCCCACGGCGAGGATGAGAGCCACCCCATGGAAAGGAGGTTTTCCCCATGCGTAAATACGAACTGGTTTGCATTATCCAGCCTGATTTGGACGAGACGGCTTTTAACGGCGTTGTCGACCGCATCAAGGGCTGGGTTAGCGAGGCCGGTGGCAGTGTTGACAAAATGGATGTGTGGGGCAAGCGTCGTCTTGCCTACCCGATCCAGAAACAGCGCGATGGACAATATGTCCTGC
>JAKANW010000750.1 GCA_021823555.1 Chloroflexota bacterium | reverse complement strand
CAAACGCGGCCCCGCGGCTGTTAGCGCGGATCGGATCCTTCATCTGGCGGATGGGACGTTCCAGCACATCAGCCATGATCTGGCACCAGATGTCGGCCTGCGCTCCGCCGCCGATGATGTTCAGCCCTTCGAAGCGATG
The DNA here is from genome assembly GCA_021823555.1 of Chloroflexota bacterium. The sequence goes on along the minus strand of JAKANW010000750.1, from coordinate 2,735 downwards.
ATGGGTAAACCCTTCTACGCCCTCCAGCAGCCAGCGTGAATTATATGCCACACCCTCGAACACCGCGCGGATGAGATGCTCGCGCCGCGTCTTGAGCGATACGTTGAAAAATCCGCCGCGCACCGTTGAGTCTTCAATCGGAGTGCGTTCGCCGTACAGCCACGGTGTAAAAATAACGCGGTCGCTGCCCGGGGAGACGCGTTCGGCGATTTTATCGAAGCGGATTAAAACATCCTCGGGCGCTTCGCCTGTCCACAATTCATCCTGGGGATAGAGCAGGTTATCGCTCAGGTAAAGCATGGCGGCGCCGGCGGAATCCTGCTCGTTGAGAACGAAATAACGTCCGGGGATGGCAGCCGGGACAGCAGCCATATTGTGAACTATATCGGTTCCCTTTTTGGGGACAAAGCATGAAAGCCAGGAGGATGTGCCCAAATACAGATGGGCTTCGTAATCCCTGACCGCTCCCGACCCAATCGCAGCCGATTGAGTATCGCTGGCGCCGAGGACAACCTGGACGGTCTCCGGCAATCCAAATTCAGCCGCGATCTCCGGCTTGATCGTTCCCAGGATGTCGGTCGAATGCTTCAGGTCAGGCAGCTTCTCAAGGTCAATCCCCGCCATCCTCAATAACCTTTCGTCATAGTGGATGTTGGTAATATCCCGGTTATCCGTCACCCACAGCAGCAGGGAGACATCATAGGATGAAGCAAATTTCCCGGTCAATTGCAGGTTGAGGAAGTCTTTAGGCTCCAGGAATTTAAAAGTATCCCGGTAGATTTCTGGAAGTTCATTCTTGATGAATAAAATATGCGCGAGAGAGTCCTTGCCTGAGTGGGTGGGAATCCCCCCAGTCAACCTCAGCCAGGCAAGCAGCTTGGTGACGCCATACCCCTCGACCTTGATTGGCCCGTCTGTAATCTCCTGGATGTATTTTGCGCCGCGTGTGTCCATCCATGAAATGGCGTTCATCAGGGGGCGGCCTTGTTTATCCACTGCCACCGTGGTAGACCACTGGCTGGTCGTTGAAATAGCGATAATATCCTTTGTCGGAACCAACCTCTGTGCCAGCAGGCGCTTGGCTGCCACTTTGGCGGTATGCCACCATTCGTTCGGATCCTGTTCTGCTCCACCGTTTGGACGAAAAAATATTTGTGTCGGCTCGAACTCGTGCGACAGCACCTCTCCCTGCATACTGACCAAGGAGACTTTCGGGCCTGACGTTCCCAAATCCACGCAAAGGATGTACTTTTTCTCCTGCGACATATCTACTCCAACGGCAAAAATCGGGATGGTCTGCCGCCATCCCAGTGACTCTTATTCATCAACTTTGTCAAACGGTTTTACAACGCTCAATAAAGTTTGCTTTTGCTCCACGGTCTCACTGGCTTTTACGCGGATGCGCCCCACAATCCCTGCGCGTGGCGCCTTCAGCTCATTCTGCATTTTCATGGATTCAAGCACAACCAGGACTTCTCCTTTTTCGACCGCCTGTCCTTCCTCCACGGTCACCGCTACCACCAACCCAGGCATGGGCGCCTTCAAGTGGAATTCGCCTCCCTCAGCCACGCCTCCTCCTGCCGCAGCGCGCAGGCGTTTCTCACGCTCATCCTGAACGTTGACAGGGAATAACCGTCCGCGCAACAGCACCTGCCAGTTTTCATCGCCCTGATACACATAGGCTTCATACGACTTTCCATCCACGATCAGGGAATAAACGGGCTGCCCGCTGACCGACTCAAAGTTGACATCCAGCAATCGGTCGCCGACGCGGATATGCTTTTCATCCAGGATTTCGACTTCGTACTCTTTGCCTTCCACGGTTGTAATATATTTCATCACGCCTCATTTCGGACCCTGAACCTGGTCCCGTTAAATCAACGGTGCATGCGCTCCCAGCGCCCCACCCACTTCCAGTTGCTTGTATCCCGTTCCCCGCGCCGGACAATCTGCGCCGAGAGCTCGGTCTCGCGGTGCGCCACCAGCGTTGCCAGCACTGCCGCGATCTCGGTATGCGCCTCGTAACGATCATCCTTGTCATTCATCGAGAAACGCTCTTCGACGAAACGGGTGTCATATTGCCCGCCCATGAAGCGATGGGAATCCATCATGGTCTGGTGAAAGGGGATGTTGGTACGCACGCCCACAATGCGGTATTCCTCCAGCGCGCGGCGCATGCGCAGGATGGCCTGGGCGCGTGTCTCTCCCCACACGATCAATTTGGCGATCATTGGGTCGTAGTACGGGGTGATCTCGAAACCGGGATATACACCCGTATCCACACGCACGCCCGGCCCGGTGGGCAGGATGCTATGGGTGATGCGGCCTGTCGAAGGCATGAAGTTACTATAAGGATCCTCCGCGTTCACGCGGCATTCGATGGCGGCGCCGTTGAAATGAATCTCATCCTGTGTATAACTAAGCTGCCGCCCGCGCGCAATACGGATCTGTTCCGCCACGATGTCAACACCCGTCACCATTTCCGTGATCGGGTGCTCCACTTGCAGGCGGGTGTTCATTTCCAGGAAGTAGAAGTGGCGGTCTTTGTCAACTAAAAACTCAATGGTGCCGGCGTTGATGTAATCCACGGCTTGCGCGGCTTTGACGGCCACTGTGCCCATCTTCTGGCGTAATTCATCGTCCATGAAAGGCGAGGGGGATTCCTCGATCAGTTTCTGGTGGCGGCGCTGCAGCGAACATTCACGCTCACCGAGCTGGATGACGTTGCCGTGTGA
>JAKANW010000032.1 GCA_021823555.1 Chloroflexota bacterium | reverse complement strand
CTTTGGTGGCCTCAGCAGAGGGCGATCCCAGAATTTGCAGGGCGGCCGGATTGACCTCCAGGATTTGCCCCTGCAGGGTAGTCGAGAAGATGCCGATTGGCGCGTTTTCAAACAGGAGGCGGTACTGTTCCTCGCTCTTGCGCAAGGCATCCTCAGCCCGCTTGCGTTCAGTGATATCCTGAATGTTCCCCTCATAATAGAGTACGGTTCCATTGACATCCCGCACAGTGCGCGCGTTCTCAGAGACCCACATCAACCGGCCATCTTTACAGCGGACCTGGAATTCAAAATTAGACACTTCACCGTCCTTTTCCATCAGGCTGGAATATTCGGCGCGGCGCTGCGGATCCATAAAGACCTGGTGGGCAATGTCTGTAACACTAGTGATAAGGTCCTGCGGCGATTCGTAGCCCCACATGCGCGCCAGGGCAGGGTTCACGGTCAGGAAGCGGCCATTGGGCGTGGACTGGAAGATGCCCTCGACCGCGCTGTCAAAGATGGTGTGATATTTTTCCTCTGCCGCTCGTAATGCCTGTTCGGCCTGCTTGCGTTCGGTGATATCCTGAGCCAGGGCGATGATCACTTCCTGGCCGAAGTAGATGCCTTTGTAGAGATGCACGTCTTTGGGGAAGACCTCGCCATTGCTGCGCTGTCCCCAGAACTCAAATTGCTGGGGTTCTCCCGCAAAAGCTCGCTGGACCAGTTCGAAAATGACCCCCAGATCGTTCTTGCCGGGAGCGGAAACATCTACCGGCGTCTTGCCGATCAGGGCCTCTCGTGGGTAGCCCTACATTTTAACCGCGCCCTCGTTCACATCCAGGAAACGACCGGTATCGTCTTGAATGTCGATGGCCTCCGCTACGCTGTCAAACAGACCGCGATAGCTGGCCTCGCTGTCGCGTAGAGCTTCCTCTATTTGCCTACGATGGGTGATATCCCGTAGAAAACCTTCGTAGTAAAGGATGTTTCCAGCCCGGTCGCGGTATACCCTGGCAGATGTGGAAGTCCAGATCAGGCTGCCATCCTTGCGGCGGTTGCGGGCGACAAAGATTTCGATCAGACCTTCGGCCTCTAAATGGGAAACAAATTCGTTGCGGTCCATGGGATCAACGTAGATCTGGCCGGCAATATCGGTGATGGATTCGATCATCTCTTGGGGCGTGTCGTACCCGTAAATGTACGCCATCTCCGGGTTGACGCTGCGATAGCGACCCTGTGGTGTGGACTGGAAGATGCCGACCGGGGCGTTCTCGAAGATGGTGCGGTATTTTTCCTCCGCCTCTTGCAGCGCTTTTTCCGCCTGTTTGCGTTCGGTAATATCCTCCCCTGAGAACAGGACTCCCGCAATCCGCGAGGACTGGTCGCGTAGAATGGAATTGTGGAAGGCGATCAGGCGTTGCTCTCCTGCTTTGGTCAGGACAAAATGTTCGTAATATTCCGCAGGCTCAAGGATGCCTGCCATCAACGCCTTGAATACATCCGTGATTGGCTGGCGAATATCCCCGGGCAGGCACTGTTCGAACCAGTTATGGCCGAGCAATTCTTCTTCGTTTTCGTATCCAAGAATTTGGCAACCGCGTTTATTGATCATAGTGATATTGCCCTGGCTATCCAGCGCGGTCAGTATCACCCCGGCGATATCGAGGTAGCGTTGGGATTGATCGTGTTCCTGGCGCAGCTTCTGCTCGGCCAGTTTACGTTTTGTGATGTCCATCGAGAGGATGAAAAGGCCTTCCGGCACAGGTTGAATACTCAGATCGAACCAACCTGTTATACCATCGGGGAAGATAAATGGATTCTCCATGTGATGGGATACGCGCTCGGCCATACAGCGGCGGAGGTTTTCGAACATTTCGGTATTTTCGATCCCCGGATAGACTTCCATCATTGTGCAAGGGAGTAATTCTTCCGGCCTGCGGCGGCCCTGTTCAGCAGCGGCCGCGTTCACATACACATAGCGCCAGTTGGAATCAATGATCTGGCAGCCTTCCATCATCTTATCGAGAGTACGGCGATAACGTTCTTCGCTTTCGTGCAGGATCTGCTCTGAAGAGCGGACCAATTTGAATACCGGCTCGATCCAGGCGATCCCCACCATCATCAACGCAGAAATAAGCAGGGCGCTTAATTCCTCGGCTATGTCAACGGGCTGGGTGGGGTATCCCAAAAGTATCTGATACAGGGTGATGATGCGACGGATTGCCATCAGCAAAATGGCGGCGCTGATCAAGAGCCAGGCGCCGCGCCTGCCGGTAGTGGCAATCAATCGCAGCGCCAGGACCGCGGCGCTGATCTGGAGCAGAATGGAAATTCCTACGATGATCAGGAGGGTCATTTTTAGGCCTCTCTTTCAGTACGCGTATTTCTTGTTGGTACCGTCCCGAAGGTTGGTTGTAAAAGGCCAAAATCGGCCCAAGTACAACCTTCGGGACGTTGCCCTCGATTTGTTTGGAACACACCCAAATAATTCACCTGACGCAAAACTGCGGGACGGCGCGTAATGCCTGTGAATAAGTATAAGCCCATTGAATCCTTGTGCAATGGGTTAAAGGTCATTTCTGATGCCGATTTAAGCGGTGATACAATGAAATCACTTCCCGACATGGAGCTGTTATGAACTCATCCCGCCTGCGCAGCCGCTATTTTCGTATCATCGCCTTTTTCCTGGGAGTCATTGCCCGTTTCATCTACTGGGAATTGATCCTGGCCCACATCGGTTTTCGATCCCTCGTCCGCCGGAACCGGCGCGAGCGCTTCCGCCGTGAAGCGATCCGCTTCCGCGCCCTGGCCATCCAGATGGGCGGCGTGATGATCAAGGTGGGGCAATTCCTGTCCTCCCGGCTGGATGTGCTGCCGCCGGAGATCACTGATGAACTGTCCGGTTTGCAGGATGAGGTCCCCGCCGAAGCCTTTGCCGACATTCGCCGGTTGGCCGAGTCGGAATTTGGAATGCCGCTGGAACAGGCCTTCGAGTGGTTCGACGCGGAACCGCTGGCGGCCGCCTCCCTGGGCCAGGTCCACCGCGCCAGGTTGAGGGGCGGAGAGGAAGCGTTGGACTTTGTCCATGTGGTGGTCAAGATCCAACGCCCGGACATCGCTTCCATCGTGGACGTGGACCTGTCTGCCCTGCGAAGAGTGGGCGCGTGGCTGATACATTACCGCCCGATCCGCGAGCATGCCGATGTGCCCTCCCTGCTGCGGGAGTTTTCCAACACGGTCATGGAGGAGATTGATTACGAGCAGGAGGCGCAAAACGCCGAAACTTTCCATGAGCAATTCAAGGATGATACCAAAGTGCGGGCGCCGCGTGTGATTCGGAGTCGCAGCACGCGCCGCGCCTTGACGCTGGAGGATGTGTACGCCATCAAGATCACCGATTACGAGGCCATCACTGCCGCCGGGGTTGACCGCGCCGAGGTGGCCCGCAAATTGCTGGACGTATACCTGGAGCAGATCTTCGAGGATGGTTTCTTCCACGCCGACCCGCATCCCGGCAACCTGTTCGTGAGGCCGCTGCCGAAGAGGAAGAACAGCCGCAGCGTACGCTGGCAGTTGACCTTTGTGGATTTTGGCATGGTGGGACGCCTGCCTGAAGACCTGCGCGCGGGATTGCGTGAGATGGTCGTCGCAGTGGGCACGCGCGACGCGGCGCGCCTGATCAAGTCATATAAAACGCTGGGTTTCCTGCTGCCCGGCGCGGATACGGCCGCACTGGAGCAGGCTTCGGCGGAGGTCTTTGAACGATTCTGGGGGATGTCCATGAGCGAATTGCGCAACGTGCGCCCCTCGGAAATGCGCGATATCGGTCACCGTGTTCGGGATGTAATGTTCGAAATGCCGTTCCAGATGCCCAACAACCTGTTGATCCTGGGACGCACCATTGGCATCCTTTCAGGTATGTGCACCGGCCTGGATCCCGATTTCAATTTATGGGAACAACTAGCTCCCTATGCGGGCAAGTTAGTAGAAGGGGAGGCAGGAACGGGATTGGATGCCATCCTCGATCAAGTTGGGGATGTGGTTAAGGTGTTGGTGGCCATCCCTTCGCAGACCAGCCGCGTGCTGGCGAAGATCGAGCGCGACGGGCTGGTGGTGCAATCCCCCCAGGTCAGCCGCGAAGTGCGCGCGCTGACAAAGTCGGTGGATCGTTTGACCGCGGGCGTGGTCTTTACTGCATTGTTGCTCGGCGGCGTGGTTCTGTCGAACGCGGGCCATGCCGGCCTGGGGAACGCATTGCTGGGGGCCGCGGGTGCAACTTTATTATGGATGTTGTTTTTAGGGAGGGGAAGAAACTGAACCGCGAAGATCCACCATGTCATTGCGAGCACACCCTTCGACAGGATTTCGACAAGCTCAATCTACCAGCTCAGGGCAGGCATTGCGACCCTTGCACCGCCCGCAAGGGCGGGTGAGCAATCTCCTTGTCAAAACGAGGGTTGCTTCGGGCGGGGTTTCGGTACGGCGGAACGCTTCGACAAGCTCAGCGCGAGGCCGCCTACTCAACCACCGCCCTCGCAACGACATTTGTACACCAAAGAGTAATTCGTAAACTTACGACTTCTCATCCATGCGCTGGATGGCCGAATCCAGCATACTGCGCCAGGCGAGCAACATCTCGCGGCGGGCGGCCTTGCGGTGCTCCAGGAATCCTTCCGGTAACAAGAGTTTGATGCTCTCGCGCATCTCCTGGCGTGCAGCCTGGAAATGCTGCCGGGCTTCTTCCGGGATTTCCTTCCCGGTCTTCTTTTGGCTATTGGTTTTTGTTGGCATAGGGTACTCCTTACTGTGCCTTGATTATAAACCTATTTTATTCCGGCGATTTTCAAGCCATCCTGCAGGATGGCTTGCACCTTGTCGCCGCGCCGGGTCTCGCAATACACGCGCAGGATCGGTTCGGTGCCGCTGAAACGGATCAGCATCCAACCGCCGTCTTCGAGCTTGAACTGGAAGCCGTCCACGGTGACCAGGCCGGTCACCTTCAGCCCGCCGATGGTCTGGGGTTTGGCCTTCAGGATGGTCTCTTCGCGTGCCTTGCGATCCCCGCTGAAGGGCCTATCTATGCGGTCGTAGAAATATTCGCCGCCGACTTTTTCGAACAATGCCTTGAGCAATTCGGTGGGCTTCTTGCCAGTCTTGACCATCATATCCAACATGTACAGCCCGGCCAGGATGCCATCGCGTTCGGGCACGTTACCGCGGAAAGCGTAACCGCCCGATTCTTCGCCGCCGATCAGCGCGTCCGTCTCGGTCATCTTGGGGGCCACATACTTGAAGCCCACGCCGGTCTCGTGCACCGGGACGCCGTAGAGTTCGCCCAGTTTGTTGAGCATGGTGGTGGTCGAAAGCGTCTTGACGATATCGCCGCGCAGGCCGCGTACTTCTAGCAGGTAATAGGCCAACAGGGCGTATACCCGCAGTTGATTGATGAACTGACCGTTCTCGTCGCCGATGCCGACCCGGTCGGCATCGCCATCCGTGATCAACAGCACATCAGCCTGATGGTCGAGCGTAGCTTGCAAGCCCACGTTGATATTCGGCGGGATTGGCTCGGGGCGCTTCATCTCCGGGAAGGACGGGTTGCGCACATTATGGATCTCGACCACTTTGGTCTTGCCGCCTGCCAGTAATTTCGTGAACCAGCCAGCGCCGTTGCCCCACATGGCATCCACCATAACGGTCAGCCCGGCGCCCTTGATCGGCTCCAGGTCAATCAAGCCGTCGCGGGTCAGATGTTCGATATAAGGTGTAGCGGCGTCGAACTTGACGATCTCGCCCGCGGCTTCGGCCTGGGCGTACGGTTTACGCTTCACGCTCTCGACCGAATCGGGGATTCCGGCCTCGATCTGCTTCAGTCCATCCGGGTCAATCGCGCCGCCGGTCTCATTGCGGACTTTGAAGCCGTTATCTGTGGGCGGGTTGTGCGAGGCAGTGATGTTGACCGCGCCGGCAGCTTTCCTATCCACCACTGCATAGGCAATGACGGGTGTGGGCGTGGCGCCATCGGTCAGGTAAACGCGGAAGCCATTGCCTGCCAGCACCTCGGCGGTGGCAGCCGCGAAGAATTCGCTATCGAAACGTTTGTCATGACCAACTACGATCCATTGGCCCGCCTTCCCTTGCGAAAGCATATACGATGCAAAGCCTTGCGCTGCGCGCCGCACATTATCGAAGGTGTAATCTTCGGCGATCTCGCCGCGCCATCCATCCGTGCCGAACTTGATTTTGTAGGACATGAAAATTTCTCCTCGAAATGGATAATGTCAGCGATTATATCGCAGGAGGGTGTAAGTTCCCTTGCGGATGCCCAAACAAAAAGTACCTCCCGATTATCTCACAGGAGGTACTTTTTGTTTTAGTACTTTCGCTTGGACTGCAAAATCTCCAGATTTTGCGCCGAAGTCGGGAGACTTCGGACTCGTTCTCCCGCAGTTCAACTGCGGGAGAACGGTGTTGTCGGCGCTTCGTCTGCGCTACCCAAAGGGTACGATGTCAGTGCGATGGAAACTGACTTACGCGGTTTCGAGGTAGCGTTCGATCTCGTAGTCCGTCACATGGATGCGGTACTCGTCCCACTCGTCCCATTTGGCACGCGCAAAGGCTTCGTAGACGACCGAGCCGAGGGCGTTTTTGAGTACGGTATCCTTGTCCAGTTCGGTCAGGGCTTCGGCCAGCGAACCGGGCAGCTCGCCCACGCCCAATTTCTTGCGCTCCTTCTTGTCGAGGTGGTACAGGTTGACGTTGTTGAGCGGCTTGGGCGGGATCATGTTGTTGTCAATGCCATCCAGTGCGGCGGCCAGCATACCGGCGAAGGCCAGGTACGGGTTGGAGGATGGATCGGGGAAACGCAGTTCGGCGCGCATGGACTTGTTGCGCCCTTCGGTATAGCGCGGGATGCGGATCAGCGCCGAGCGGTTGATCTGCGCCCAGCCGATATAGACCGGCGCTTCGTAACCGGGCACGAGGCGCTTATAGGAGTTGACCGTTGGGGCCACCAGGCCTGCCAGTCCACGCGCATGGACCAACTGTCCCGCAATGAACGCATAGGCGATCTTCGAGAAATGGTATTCATCTTTCGCATCGAAGAACAGATTGTTGCCCTGGTCGTCGAAGAGAGACTGGTGGCAGTGCATGCCTGAGCCGTTGATGCCGAAAACCGGTTTGGGCATGAACGAAGCGGTCAATCCGTGCTGGGCGGCGATGGCCTTGATCGTGTATTTCAGGGTCAAGACATTGTCGGCAGCTTTGACCGCGTTGGCGAAGCGGAAGTCAATCTCGTGCTGGCCGAGGGCTACTTCATGGTGACCGACCTCCACTTCGAGTCCCATCGAGTCGAGCGCATCCATCAACTCGGTGCGTACGACCACGGCCTCATCGAACGATGAAAAATCGAAGTAACCGCCTACATCGTGCGGCACGGGGTGCACTCCGTGTCCGTTCGTGCCTTTGAACAGGAAGAACTCAGGCTCCGGGCCGATGTTGTACGTCCAGCCGCGTTCGCCGATCTTCTTCAACAGGCGCTTCAAAACGCCGCGCGGGTCGCCTTCAAAAGGCTTGTTATCCGGCGTGAAGATGTCGCAGAACACGCGCGCCCGGCGGCGCTCGGCGGGACTCCACGGCAGCACCGCGTAGGTGTCAGGATCGAGTTCCAGCCGCATGTCCGATTCCTGGATGCGGGCGAAGCCCTCCACTGAAGAACCGTCGAACCATACGCCGTCTTCCAGCGCACCCTCGAGGCGGTCAACCGGCATATCCACGCTCTTGACCGTGCCGACCACATCGGTGAACTGCAGGGAGACGAACTTGACATCGTCTTCCTTTACGCGTTTGAGTAAATCTTTTGCGTCCATTCATTTCTCCTTTCCTCTAACTTGGATTTGAATTTCCATCACTGCGCTTCATCGCCGCAGATTGTGGACAAACTGGATGATCAGCCTATTTCCGCAGAGACGACTTCTTCCGCCTCTCTCCGGACTTTGGGCTGGCGGCCACTATTGATAAAGATCACCGAACCGATAATGACCGCGGCGGCGACTAGGATGCGCGGCGTCAATGATTCGCTCGCCAACCAGCCTCCCAGAAAAACGGCCACCACCGGGTTGACGTACGCATACGTTGACATCAATGAGATCGGCGCGTTTTGCAGCAGCCAGCCATAAGAGACAAACCCGATCAGGGATCCGAACGTAATCAGATAAGCCAGCCCCAGCCATGAGCGCATAGTGACCGCAGCAAAGCTGAACCGGCTCCATTCGCCGCTGCCCGCGCTGACGAGGAACAAAGCCACCGCGCCGGCCAGCATTTCCATGCCTGTTGAGAGCAGGGATGATGCCGGCATGTCGGCATGTTTGCTGTAGATGGACCCGATGGACCATAGCAAGGCCGCGGCCAAGAGAGCCACAGTCCCAAGTGTGTCGAACTGGGTGGCTCTGCCGTTGAATTCGGATGGCCCGACCAGCAGGATCACGCCGCCGAATCCGATCAATAAGCCGATGACGCCTCGCAGCGTGGGTTTGACCCCGCCGGGGCGCAAGGCTTCGAACAGCACCAGCCACATGGGCGAGGTGCTGACCATCAAAGCCGCGATCCCGGAAGGCACATGTTGTTCAGCCCAGGAGACCAACCCATTGCCTCCCAGGAGCAGCGCTGTTCCAACGATGACCGTCGAAAGCCATTGCCTTTTGGTGGGGGCCGGGTCGCCTGCTGCCAGACGCCAGATCACCAGGATGATGCCTGAGATCAGGAAACGCAGCCCGGCCTGCATGAACGGCGGGATGGTTTCCACCGCGAAGCGGATTGCCAGGTAGGTTGAACCCCAGACGATATATAGCGCAATGAGCGCCGTCCATATTTTGGTTTTCATTCAAATCCTTTTTTGGTATCTGCCTGGGCTGTGCGTCGCACCATGTTTAGTGGAAATGTTTCAAGCGAAGACCAATCCCGTTTGAGCGCTTGAGTCTAAAAGGGCAGGTGCGACGCACTACCAACTGAGCATTATCTTGTTGTTGAATAAGCCGCAACAGAGCTACTCGACCGAAGGTACAAAAACGTGTTCTTTTGCCAGCAGCGCGATCTTGCGCGTGGTTCCATAGTGGTAGTTACCAAACTCACCAGATTTGCGCAGCACGCGGTGACAGGGGATCAGGACAGCCACCGGGTTATGCCCGACCGCCATACCCACGGCCCGCAATGCGCTGGGCTTTCCGATGCGGGTCGCGATCTGCTCGTAGGTGGTGACCGTACCGGGCGGCACCTGGAGCAAGGCTTCCCACACTTTGATCTGGAAATTCGTGCCGCGCAGATACAGGTGCAAGGGCTGGCTGCGGCCGCGCTGGCCCAGGTCAAAGATCGGTTCAACGAAGGCGGCTGTCGCCCGGTGATCTTCGATCATGTTGGCCTGTTTCCAGTTTGCCGCCAGATCATCAATCGCATCGCCTTCTGTAGCCTGCACGAAGCTGAGGTGACAAATGCCTCGTTCGGTCACACCGATCAAGCACTGGCCGAAGGGCGTGGGATGCAGTCCGTAGCGGATGGTCAGGCCCGCGCCGCGCGATTTGTACTCGCCGGGCGTTACCGCTTCGGTGGTGACGAAAAGATCGTGCAGGCGGCCCAGGCTCGAAAGTCCGACTTGAAGCGTGGTGTCCAGCAGGTTTTCGGACTGGTCCAGCAATTGCCGGGCGTTTTCCTTGGTCACGAATTGCAGAAAGCGCTTGGGGCTGATGCCCGCCCAACGAGTGAACAGGCGTTGGAAGTGGAATTCACTCAAGCCAAGATCTGCCGCCACTTCCTCCAGGCTGGGCTGGTTTCTATAATTTTTTTCAAGGTACTGGATCGCCTGCTCGATGCGCCGGTAATCTTCCGAAAGTTGGGAATAGTTTGCCAGGGGTTGGTTCATAGGGCCTCCATTTTTGGTCTCGTCCTATTGTATAAACCTCTCTGGCTGCGGGCTACCCGATTCTTGCGCACTTGACCGGGCAGGGGAAAACAAAAAGGCACGCCTCGGGCGTGCCATTACAAACAGCAATATGCCATTAAATAAAGCAGCCCTTCCATAACACAACAGGCAGGCCGTGATTTGCCTGATCACTGCGCTACCTTGTCCCGCCCGTTACCGGTCGGTTTTCGGCGTGAACGCGCAGCAGAGTTTTTTTAAACTGTGCACGCTCCAGCGCTTGTTTCGGAAGGGAGAAAGGAGTCTGTGATGAACTCCAGAGGCATCCGCTGATCAATCCGATTTTTGGGCTTGTCTTCCAAGTCCTTAGCATCCCGTTCGCACGGGTGAACCTCCACCTCGTAACCCTGGCTTGCTTCGTTCAGGGTCCAGCCGCTATATCTCCGTATATTCAGTTGTTGTGCACCCGGCCTTACAATGGCGGGGATTGTACACGCGCCCGCACAGGAAGTCAAGCCCGCTTTGGAGTTGATAACTGATGTTACGCACCGTCCCGAAGGTTTGAACGGCTCAACAGCGTTTTTCAAGGAAACCTCACCTGCACTTGCGCCAGGTGCAAGTGTCGGGATGTTCTGCGTAAGGTGAGACTTTTAAACAAAACCCCTTCGCGCCCATTCGGACGCGAAGGAGAGTCTTTGGGAAGTTGTATTTTCAGGGCATTAAATCCACTTCAAGATGCCCATGAAGACGACCACACAGACCAGGTCGAAGCCCCACAACGCGGCGACGGTCTGGACCTTTTGGCGCAGGGTCGGCATATCGTAGACCCAGAAGGCGACGATGAAGAAGGTCAGGTAGCCGAACAGGAAGATCAGCCAGGGCGCGCTGCGATTCCACCAGGGCCAATCCCAGGTCAGCGCGCCGGCGGAATTCAGCAGGTATTCGACAAAGACGGAAAATGCCGAACCTGTGATGGCGACGAACCAGCGGTTGTTGAGTCCCAGGTATTTGAAATTCTTATCAGGGTGCAGCATTTTGGTCCAGATGATGCCGGCCGCGGCGAACATGAACATGGTCTCGATGTTCAATCCCACAAGGATCAGGAAGGCGGTCGGCCCCGGTTCGCCCCAGACGGGCGCATAGCCGGTGAAACGCAAAACCAGGCCGTTCCAGATTTCGTTGAACCAGTCCATGCCCCAGAAGGCCAGCCCTGCCAGGATCAGGTTCCAGTTTCGCTTTTCGGCTTCCACCGTGTAGACATAGAAGACGAAAGCCAGCAGGGGGATGACGTACCACTGGAAGTTGCTTCCATCGCGTAACCGGGATAGTGCTTGTAGTGCGGATTCAGTCATGGGTTTCTCCTTGTGTATTTGAGATTAGTATAGACTGAAATAATGAATGTGCCAACAATCAAGAGTCCCACAGTGCGGCACACTGAAACTCTCCGCCAACAACCCATCAAACAGCCCGTTGACCTGCGAGCCTTAAACGGCGAGCCCGCCTCCGACATCCGCCCCCACAGAGACTCGACCCGCGCCATCGCCTACTGGTGCATCAGCCAGCATGAATCTGCTTTCTCCAAACCCAGCCTGCAAGGAAAAACAGACCGATCAACGCGGGCAAGCCTGCGATGAGCACATACGCGATCCAATCAAATCCCCGCATGAACGACACGTACCAGATTGCCCATCCGATGAACAACACAGCGCCGACCCATTCCCACTTCCAAGCGATGATGATGGCAATAGTCAGCAGAATGGAGGGAATCAGGTGCATGAACAATCCGACGATGGTTCCCCAGAATCCAAGCTGCATGTCGAAAATGTCCAATGCGAACATGCTGATGAATAATATGAACAGGATGCCCGCGACCCGCGGCGTCCAATAGAGAGTTTTCGAGAGTGTCTGATTCATGGCGTCCTCCCACAACCATCATAGCACGCCCATTTTTTAAGTCAAATCAGCTTAAGGCGGGTTTCAGCCAGTGTGACAGTGGGAAAACCCTCGAAAAGTTCCATCATTCTATCCACATCCCAGCCGGTTGATTCGTAAATGATGATCAGTTTATCTTTGACCGCAACTCGATAATTCCGCGCTTTGGGATGGCGCGCTAGCGCAGTTTTCACACTATCAGTTTCATCAGGATGGATCAAATGTGGGCGTGCCTTGACCAATGAAATAATCGCATTGACGCTTTCTTCGATCTCGTATCCAGCGGGAATTTCCTCCACAAGCTCCCCCTTCTGTTCGCGGGCGAAATAATAGCGCGGCTTGCCTGTCTTGGTCACACCTTTGTTGAGAAAGTAGGTAAAACCTTTACGATTGGTGTAGGTGATAGGCATGGCTGAATTTTACTCCCAAGTTTTAGGAAAAACTATCACTCAACAGTGACTCAAACAACCCCTCCACGCTTCGACAGGGTTTCGACAAGCTCAACCTGCTTAGCGTCACCGCGCCCGCAAAGGCAGAGAGTAGATATTCGAGAGTAGAGAGTGGTTTTGTCATTGCAGACCATCCACAAAATCTTTCGACTCTCGCAAGCCTACGCCAGTTAGTTCACAGACACGTTTGACAGCCGCAGGCTTATTCCCAACCAGCAGGAAAAACTTCAGATCCGCAATGACATCATCGGGCAACTCGATTTTGCCTGTCTTTTTATTGACAGGATAAAGCGGCGTAATTTTCTTGCGAGTTTTCTCGTAAAGGTCATCCAACGCTTTCAGAATGGGCGGTTCAAATTTCTTTGGTATTGTTCAATCTCCAGAACTCTCTGCCAGCAGACTCTCAAACAACCCCTCCATCTGCCGCGCGGACTCATC
>JAKANW010000031.1 GCA_021823555.1 Chloroflexota bacterium | reverse complement strand
AGATTATGCAGAAAAAATCTGTGAAATCTGCGTAATCTGTGGACAGGTCCTGGTCTTTCCCGTTAAAGGCCGAAGAGCCAGAATTTGTCTGGACGAAACCATTTGCCGGGCAGTTATAATGCAGCCATGACCAAGCTTACCCCCAAGATCATCCTCGAAGGCACACGCCTGACGTTCAAAACCGAGATTGCCTTCACGCTCAACGAGCACCCGCGCATCGTGGGGCCGCGCAGATATCGCTATCACTCGCCGCTCATCTCTGCCGAGTGGTGCGCCTTCACCAACTTCCCCTGGGGGCGCGGACCGATCAACTTCGAGCCGCAGGAAGAATCTCTGGCCATGGAGACCTACGCCACCTGGGCGCGCCTGTTCGAGTTGCAGCGCTATTATTCCTGGATCGTGGACCGTTTCCACATCTCGACCCGCGCCTACCAATTGCAAACCTACAACAAGGATTATGACTTTCACTGGCTGGAGGAACGCCTGGCCCCGCTGGGTTTCCATCTTGTCTTTTTGACGCGCACGCCGGAATCCTTCGTGGCAGCGCGTGAGGAGCGCCTGAAAGTTTCAGGCAAACCTTCGCAATACGATCACTTGGAGGCGTTCATCCAGGAACAGGAATTGATGCGCAGGCTGGTCGGCGAGTCGCGCCTGCCGAAACTCGAACTCGACATCTCTGACAACAATGTCCCACTGGCTGCTGAGCGCGTCGCCGATTGGATGGAATCCACCGGCGGCCTGTGGATGGAGAATTAACCATGCACAAATTAACCATCCTTTTCGACCAACCGCTGGCCTGGGCGGCTTTCGAACAGGGCTGGCAAAAATTTCTGGGCCTGGCCGAAAAAATGCCGGGGCTGATGAAAGAGACCGTCGGGGAAACGGAACAACTTGTCTTCGGCAGGGAACTGGCGCACTATGCCAAGATCCATGAACTGTATTTCGAGTCGCGCGAGTCGCTCGATGCGGCGCTGCAATCCGAGGCAGGACAGGCCGCGGGAGGCTGGCTGCAAGAGTTCACGTGCGGCCACTTCACGCTGCTGATCGCCGAACACAAGGAAGCCAATCCCTCTGAATTCAAGCAGGCGACGCGAGGCCCTTCAATATCTCCTTGACCAGCCCCGGCCCGTGATAGACCAGGCCGGTATAGACCTGCACCAGCGCCGCTCCCATATCGAGGCGGCGTTTTGCATCAACGGGACTCATGATCCCGCCTACGCTGACAATTGGAAGTTTCCCATCCAGGCGCTTCACAATTTGACCCAGCGCCGCTTCACTCTGGACCCGCAGCGGGCCGCCGCTTAATCCGCCGCTCTCACTCTGATAAGTTGACCGCAGCCCCTGGCGCGCCACGGTCGTGTTCGTGGCGATGACGCCGTCCATGCGCGTGCGCAGGATCACATCCAAGGCATCGTCCATCTCTCCTGCGCTGAGATCAGGCGCCAGCTTGACCAGAAGCGGGACGCGTTTCTTCAAGCGTTCCTGCTCCAACAGTCGCTGCTTGTGGAGATGGGTCAGCAGGCGTTCCAATTCGTCGCGTTCCTGCAAGCGGCGCAAGCCGGGGGTGTTGGGCGAACTGATGTTGATGGTCAGGTAATCGGCCAGCGGGGCGAAATTTTGCAGCAGGGATAAATAGTCGAATACAGCTTCTTCGCTGGGGGTATTCTTGTTCCTGCCGATGTTCACGCCAAGGATGACCTGACGTTTCTGGCGAGGCTTGGCGGCCTTGCGGCTTGGAAACCCAAGCACACGCTCCCAAATCGTGACCTTGTTCCCAGGATCGAGACGCGTCTGGACGAACTCAGTGCCGAGGCTCGGAAAGCCCATGCGATTGATAACGCCCTCGTCTTCAACCAGGCGGAAGATGCGCGGCTTGGGGTTGCCCGGCTGCGGCAGGGATGTGACCGTACCGATCTCGATGTGGCCGAACCCCAATGTTTCCAGGCCGCGGATGGCGACTCCGTCTTTGTCGTAGCCGGCGGCCAGGCCCACCGGATTCCTGAATGTCAAACCAAAGGCTTCGACGGGCTTGGATGGAGCGGAATATACCTGCGCGAGAAACCAATGGGCTGGGGCGAATACTCCCGCAAGGCGTAAGGCGTTCAGCGTGAGTTGATGGGCGCGTTCGGGATCGAGGCGGAAGAGCAGAGGACGGAGGATGGGATACATTGTCACAAGGATACCATTGGTTGGGGAAAAAAGAGATTATTTTGAGGCGAGGTGTGCAGGCCTCATAAGGAAATCAGGTTGGAGAGATTCAATTGCTGCTGGCGGTGGAGTTAATATATTCCTCCAGCGCCCTGGCCAGTGCTTCGGTAAAAATGGCCTTGCCTTCCAGGGTCATGTGGTGCGGATCGGTGAACTGGGACGGGCCGATGCCCTCGACCTGCGACAGATCGAACATGGGGACGTGTTTTTCGGCCAGATAGCTTCCCAGGCCGGCAACGTATGTCCCCAATCCCGGCGGGACATCGGCAGGATTGGAGAAAACGTTGACGGGGGCGCGCACGAGGATCAACTGGATGCCATGCTCCTGCGCCAGGCGGATGATCTCTGGCAGGAAGGAACGATCCACCTGTGCAGGGAAGTCCAATTGCTCGGGTGTATACAGGGCTTGTTCGGCCTGGATAATGGAGGCGGCGAAGATGTCCGGCTGGATGTCTCCCAGCGTCTTCTGCATGGCGTCGTCCGCACAGGCGCTATCGCAACCGGTGAGGCGGGGCGCAATATGTCGCAGCCCGGAGTCAATGGACTCGCGCAGTTCGGAGCGGTAGGTGAAGGGTGGAAAATAGCTTTCCAGGGCCGCCTGGACAGGGCCGATCTGGGAAAGATAAGCCCGCTCCAGCAGCAGTGTATCGTTGGGGCTGGCGAATTTGTCAATCAAGCCGAAATATGGACCGGTAGTGCGGAAAGCTGGCGCGGTCAGGATGGTGTCGCGGAACAGGATCAGCAGGTAGCGCGGCGCGGGGTTCGCAGGAACAATGTTGGATTTTTCCACCAGGTACCATAAGGCGGACGACGAGCCGGGGATATCCAGCTTGTAGGTTGGGAGTCGGAGGCGCGTCTGCAAGGTGGGCGCGTCCACATCCTTGGTGAGCAGCGAGTCTCCCAACAGCACCAAGACAGGGTGCTGCTGTTCTATCTCGTGCTGATACAACTTGCTGACGGCCTTATCCAACGTCGGGCCGGGCGGATGTGGGTAGGGGCCGCGAAAGAGACGTGGCAGGCTAAAAGAGACGGCCAGCAAAACAATAGCCAGCAGGATGATGTAACGAAAGGTCGGGCGCATAACGGGGTGATTTTACCCGAAAGCAAAATCTCCGTTATTGAGCATGTCCAGGAATTGCCTGACCACACGGGGTTCGAAGTGTTTGCCCGATTGTTCGAGGATGTACTGGCGCGTCTGTTCCACAGACCAACTTGCACGGTAGGGACGATCCGAGCGCAAGGCGTCCCACACATCCACAACGGCAAAGAGACGCGCTGCCAAAGGGATCTGCTCGCCTTTCAACTTACGTGGATATCCGCTGCCGTCCCATTTTTCGTGATGGCAGTAGGGAATATCCAGTGAAGGCCGCAAATAGGTGATGGGCGTCAGCATGTTGAAGGCATAGGTGGGATGCTGGCGCATGATGACCCATTCCTCCTCGGTGAGTTGACTGGGCTTGAGCAGGATATGATCAGGGACGCCCAGTTTGCCGATGTCGTGCAGGAGCGCACCGCGGCGGATGTGGGCTATTTCCTGCTGGCTGATCCCCATTCTTTCCGCCAACCTCACGGTCAATTCGGTGACGCGCTGTGTGTGGCCCTCGGTCTCCTTGTCGCGCAGGTCCATGGCGTGGGACCAGCCCGCGATGGTGGCGTCGTAAGCCGCGATGAGCTCCAGATTTGATTGCTGCATACCTTCGAACAACTGTGCATTGTCAATGGCGATGGCGGCCTGGCCACCAAGAGTTTCAAGAAAATCCAGCCATTCCTGATCGGGATCGAGTTTGGTGCGGTGGAAAATTTCAAGCACTCCTTTAAGTTCGCCTTTGGCGATCAGCGGCACGCCGTAATAGGAGATAAAGGCTTCGTTCGCCAGCAATTCCGCGCGTGCAAAATTGTTCCCGGTTCGCGCCAGATTAGGAATATGGATGGTGCGGCGTTCAAGGGCAGCGCGGCCGGCCAAGCCTTCACCAATTCGTAACCGGATCTGCTGGATTGCGGAGGATCTAAAACCATTGCCCGCGGCGTATTTGAGCGTCAGCGCGGGCTGGTTGTACAATAGGACCGCGGCAGCGCTGATATCCAATTGTGAAACAGCCTCTTTGAGTACAGCTGTCAAACTTAATTGCATATCGAATGTATTGCTGATGACCAGATCAATCATGCGCAGGGCATTCAACCTTTGAAGTTGATGTTGGATCTTTTCCTGCGCCTGCACGCGTTCCGTGATATCGTGATAGTTGATTACGATCCCGCGCACAGATGGCTCATCCAACAGGTTTGTGCCTACCGCTTCAACCCAGCGCCACGCTCCATTGTTGTGCAACAGGCGGAATTGGTCGCGGGGATGCAGATTCGGGTCGCGCAAAAGCTGGGCGAATTGGCTTTGAACACGCGCCAGATCATCAGGGTGCATTAATTGAAAGAGGCTTTTACCGAGGAATTCTCCTGGCCGATAACCAAGCGTGGGGTTGGATGATGGACTTTCATACATCAATGTACCACTGGCATCGAGGATTGAAATCTCATCGGAACTGTTTTCGATCATGCTGCGAAAGCGGGTCTCGCTTTCGCGCAAGGCCTGTTCAGCGCGTTTACGCTCGGTGATATCTTCGACCGTGCCTTCATAATACAGAACGTTGCCCTCAGTATTTTTAATGGCTTTGGCGCTCTCGCGTACGAAAATGTTGGTCCCGTCTTTCCGTGTCCATGCCGATTCGAGGCCGATTACTGCTCCATCGCGTTCGATTTGCTGGTGAAATAGGCTGCGCTCATAGCCGGGTTCATACCCCTCCTTCTCCAGGTTACGCTGTATCAATTCATCAAAGGAAGCATACCCCAACATCTTGACGAGAGCCGGGTTAGCGAGCAGGATATGACCGTCCGGAGTAGTACGGTACATACCAATCGTTGCGTTCTCATACAAACTGCGAAAACGTTCCTCGCTCTTGCGTAATTCCTCTTCCGCTCGTTTGCGCTCGCTAATATCACGCGCCAGGGCGCGCACGATCGGCCTGTCAACGGATTCCGTGCGGAGTGTGTTGTCATATTCCCAGATGCGCCTCTCCCCGGCGCTCGTCTGTACCAGCATCAGGCCGCTGGCATGTCCATCCCTTTGAATGGCTGCCAGATAATCGTCGAACAGGTTGCGACTCTCAGGGGCGAGGATGTCGCGCAGGTTCATTTTCAGGAGAGCATCCTGGTCAATACCTACCAGTTTCGTAGCCGCGGGATTGATGGAGAGAATGTTGCCCTGCAGGTCGTGGGTGCCGATCAAATCGTGGCTGTGATCCACGAGGTCATGGTAGCGATCTTCGCTTTGCCGCAGGGTCTCCTCCGCTCGCTTGCGCTCATCCAGTTCTTGCTGGATTGCACGATACAGCCGAGCGTTCTCGATGACGACCGCCGCTGTGTTCGCGGCCAGACCGAGCAAATCGGCGTCGGCTTCACTGAATCGCCCCAGGGTATAACTCTGCACTTGAATAACGCCAATGACCCGCTCTTCAGCTATCATGGGAAGATACAGGCCCGACTGGGAGATCCGCCCATCATTGCTGCCGACATCCATTTTGGTTTTCACCTGTTTGAGCCGCTCGCGCAGATCGTTGACGATGAGCGGGCGGCGGGTGTGAATGGCTTCGCTCTGCGTGCCTCTGCCCGGCGGCTCGAGCGGAATAGGGGGTAGTTCAGCGGGATCGAGCAATTCCTGGTCCATATTGGCGTAGGCGCAGGTGATCAGGTGCCTTTGCGCGTCGAAGAGCGAGATGAACACAGAGGAAATATCCGGCAGGAGGCGAAAGACAGCCTCTCCCATCGAGCGATAGATGTACTCCAACTCCAGCTTTTGGGCAAGAGCGCGCCCAATTTCGTTGACAATGACGAGTTGTTCGGTGTGGCGCTGAATCTCGGCCTCCGCACGCTTGCGCTCGGTGATATCCTGCTGGGTGGCGACTCGATAAAGCAGGTTTCCGTTTTCATCCCGCACACTGACCACGTCCATCTGCACCGGGTAGACGCTTCCATCCTTCCGTATCATGTGGGCTTCGTACCGCACACTGCCAACGCGGTCCGCCTCGGCAATGGATTGTTTTACGTGCTCATGATCCTGCGGCGCGTACATGCTCAGGATGGGCATGGATGAAATTTCTTCGATGGCGCGGCCCTGCAAGTTCGCAAAGGCGGGGTTGCAGGTGAGGATCTGATTGGCGTCAGGAAGCCCGATGGAAATCCCATGGGCGCAATGCTCGAACGCGTCGGCCCACTGGCGTTTGATTCTTTCGGTCTCCATTGTTTCCAGCGCAAAGGAAATGTCCAGGCTCATCTCTTCGAGCAGGCGCACTTCCCCCTCGACCTTGAAGAGGTCTGCCTCGCTGGAAGTCAGGCCCAGGACGCCGATGGTTCTGCCTCGCAGCCGAAACGGGACGAATGCTGAGGAGTGGTAATCAAATTTCTGAAACTGGTCGTGCAGGCTTTGCGTTCTTTGGTCGGTCTGGATATCCTCGCTGGTCACAACCCTGAACGTGCGAATGGCGGTTGCGATCAACCCGCTCCTGAGCTGCCCCTGATGAATGTTAACTATAGGGAAAGGCCATTGGGTCACATCCAACCCGTTCGCCTTCGCCGGGCGAATTTCCCCCGATCCCTCATCCAACAAACCGACCCATGCCAGGGAAAATCCACCATATTGCACGGCAACATCGCAGATGGTTTGATACAGTTCGTTGTGATCCTTGACGCGCACGATGGTCTGGTTGACCTGGCTCAGAGTAGCGTAAAGTCGAGCGAGTTGTGTGATCCTGATCTCTGCGCGCCTGCGCTCGGTGATATCCAGCGTTGTGTTGAGTATATATTTCTGATCGCCGATGTTCACCAAATCAATATTCACAGAAAAAATACGCAATTCGCCAGATTTCGTGTGCAAGGCCAATTCCAGATTGCGCGCCGAACCCTGTTCTTTTAGCGCGGCGAGGGCGCGCTCTCGTCCCTCAGAATCGGGATTGATGCCCAGTTCCAGGGATGTCTTTCCTATTGCTTCCTGCTTTGTATATCCAAATGTCCTCTCGAACGCCTCGTTGACATTCGCAATGACGCCGTCGGGCAATCTCGAAAGCGAAGCAGCAAAAGCGGCCTTTTCGAACAAGATGGAAAACTTCTGTTCGCTGAGACGCAGCGCTTCTTCCGTCCGCTTGCGTTCGCTGATATCATGGTTGACGCCGATGAAACCGATGGGCCTGCCTTGTTCATCCTTGACGATGGAAACCGAAGACCAGATGGGAATGCGCGTCCCATCCTTACGCAGTTGGGTCACCTCGCCGGACCAGGTCCCCGTCTTCCTGGCTATGGCGATGACTTCATTTCTGTCCGTATTTTGATAACTGGTTTGGAAGAAATTGCTGACCGGTTTCCCCGTCACTTCCTCGGCTTTCCACCCATACGTGCGCTCTGCCGCCGCGTTCCAGCCGGTCACCCTGTATTGATTGTCAGTCGAAATCAACGCGTCCGGGATGAAATCCACTATGCTGGCGAAATAGGAAGCCGGCGGAACAGTTTTTTTCGCGCCCCCCAAAGGATCGTCTTTCTTTTTGTTGTGCGATTTTTGGTCCATCATGCACCTCGATCTGGTCTTGCCTATTGAGGGAGGCAAGAGACACCAAAACCAATATCTTCCTCATAACATGAACAGGGCAATCCATCAATACAAAACACATTATATTTTTATTGCAAGATCGGTATGCCCATCAACCAAACCGGTGCGCCCACTGGCTAAATTAGTGTCCATACCGGATAGATCAGTTAGCGCACCATGAAACCGGGCGGGGCTGCCAACCTGACCGACACGCCAGCAGGGCAATCGCTAAAATAACGATGTCATTGCGAGTGAGCGTTCCCCGGCGAACGAGGCAATTCCTGAAAGCATGTTTTTGCCCATTAAAAAGGGAGATTGCTTCGGGTTGGGTCTCGATACGGCGGAAGACGCCTCGACAGGCTCAGCGCGAGGCCGCCTACTCGACCACCAGCCCTCGCAATGACAACTTTCGCTCATTTTCGGTTGTGAAAAAATCCAAATGCGATTGCCCTAATGCGCCGGCAATGTAGTCACTCCTCAAACGTGACCTGCATGCAGCAGTCCAGAGACATGCTAAAATATGAATTACTTCGACTCGCAACGATGCAGAGCCAGGGAACAGGATAAAGTTTAACGCGGAAGATTGAGATGATTTCAGCAAGATGTAGTGAAGATTCCCATCCGCCGCATTGACTTTGCCAAACCTGCCGAAAAATCCGCGCACGATGAGATTGTCAAGCTGGTCGAGCAAATGCTGGCTCTGCAAAAAGAGCGCCAGCCCGTGCGGCCCGAGGACGATCTCGACCGCGCCCGGTCGCTGGATAAGCAGATCAAGTCCGTGGATGATGGGGAGATTGATAAGAGGGTCTATGAGTTGTATGGGCTGAGCGAGGAAGAAATAAGATTAGTTGAAGGATAAGACAATGATAGAACTGAACGCCATTATCACCTGTCCGCAGTGCGGCTTTGCCAAAAGCGAGCAAATGCCGCCTGATACCTGAGTCATCTTTTATCAGTGCGCCAGTTGCGGTGCAATCCTGCGTCCGAAGGAAGGGGATTGTTGTGTATTTTGTTCGTATTCTGATAAACACTGTCCATCCAAGCAGAGAGAACTACAGATGGAACAGGGTGAAACGGAAGAACGCGACAACAAATAAGGCAATTGATATTCTGGTCTATGAGTTGCCCCCTGCCCTCCTCGGGGACCTATGGCGGGGATGATATGGGCTGACGGAGAAAGATATCAAGGTGGTGGGGGGGCGAATGCATAAACGCACAACCCCGAAAATCGTTGTCCGCGCCAAAGAATTGCGCTGTAACATGACTCCCGCAGAGGAAAAGCTGTGGTCTCACCTGCGCGCTCACCACATGGGCGATGTCCATTTTCGCACACAACATGCAATCGGCAATTACGTTGTGGACTTCTGCGCCCCGCGCAAGAAGCTCATCATTGAACTGGTGGAAGCCAACACGTGGAGCAGGAGGAATACGATGCAGAGGGAACCACGTTCCTGGAATCCAAAGGACACAAAGTATTGCGCTTCTGGAACGATGACGTGTGGATCACATTGATTCTGTCCAGGACGTTATTTGGGATACGTTAGACCAGTGATTGTGCACTCGTATCACGGGCAGCCTCATCCATGCAGTGCAGCAGGTTCTTGCAAACGCTTGGAATTTTGTAAAGTATCGTGTAAAATATGCCTGTCCGTCGCTAGGGTGCCCCCCTCACCCTGGCGGCGGGCATTTTGTTTTACGAGGGCTGCAATAACGCAAATCCCACACAGGAGAATTGCCCATGACCATTATCCTCGACGGTTCATCCCTCACGATCGAAAAATCGTTGCTAAAGAGATCATGTACGGAACGAAACAAACCCCCTTTCCGGCCCTCTCGCCAAGTCGTTTTGCCTGCTGGCGCGGGCGCAGCTCTGCAAAACCCGGTTCTGCCTGCAACATACGAGCAGGGAACCGATATCAGTCTAACGGTTAAACAATCGAAACAGCGGCCTGTTCTTAAAAACAGGCCGCTGTTTCGATTCGTCGTGACTTATGGAATCCAATTCGATAATACGTTTACGATCAAATCCGGATTGTTGGGGTCATTTGTTTTGAGGTGAACCGCAAAGTTATGTGGACCGTCCATGCCTTCGTGCATCATAAAGACGCTGGATTGAACGATTGTGCTTTCGCCGGGCTTGAGTACCATCGAACCGATGGTCAATTGAGGCGGTCAGCACCCCTCCACGACTTCGATGTAGGGGTCTTCCTTGAATCGCAGCGTGCCATCGCCTGTATTGGTGACTTTGATGGCAAAGGTTTTATTGACGCCGAATTTCACATCACCGTAATCAATTTTCTGTTGATCCACCGCAATGGACGGCGTCCCACTGCCATCTCCGCCGCCCTGATTGGCGAAGAGGAATATTGCGGCAACAATGAGAACACTGCCAAAGGCTAAGAGTACCCAGGGAAAACTTTTCTTTTGCTTTTGCCTTCGATGTTTCTTGTTCATAGAGCCTCCTCAGTTATGATATTCGAACTGGAATGAATACAAATATGCAATCAAATCCCAGATTTGGTCTTCGGTAAAAATCGAACCCCACATCGGCATGCCTGTGCCCATGCCACCGCGCAGGATTTTGCCTTGCAATAACGCAGGGCTTGCGTCGAGCATTCGAGTTGGGTCTGTAAAGTCGGCAGGAGTCTGCCTTGTCATGTTCTGCGCACCTGCCATCGTTTGCTTGGATGATTCTCCCGCAGCCTTCAGATCATCCGCAAAGACTCCATCGCCCGCGCCGTTCTCGCCGTGACAGGCGGCGCAGTTTTGGGCGTAGAGCTTTTGCCCCTTTGCGAGAGATTCGGGTGAAGTGTTCGATTGCCAGATGTAACTGACGACATCCCATTTTTCAGAATCATTCAAATTTGTTGAATTCAAATCTTGAAATAATTGGTAAGGTGAATTTGTACGATAGAAATCGGGATTGATCAATGAGGAGATTGGTAAATCGGTTGCGAGTTGCTGACCGCTGAGCGCTGACGGCTGAATGCCTGGAACAATCGGCGCGTCATGCGGCGCATCAATGTCGAGGCCGAGGGAAACATAGAGCGGCGCCTCGACTTCGCTCAGTACAGGCGTGGAAGCAGGCTGAGGCTCCGCATTTGAACCGCTGACTTCAATCACGCCGCGCATCCGCCAGTGATTGAGTCCACACCAGCGCGTGCAGTAAAACGTGTAAATTCCAGGCTTGTCAAAATTCAAAGTAATGTCGGTCACCTTGCCAGGCAGAACGTCCACGCTTTGCATATCCATTTGGCCGACAGCAAAGCCGTGAACGACGTCATCTGACGTAAGACTCAAATGAAGCGGCTGGCCGGCCTCCGCCTGGATGACATCTGGACTCCATCCGCCATCTTCGGCAATGCGCGCATGGATGAGCGGCGAGCGCGCCCAGAAAAACAGCGGCGTTCCGACCGCCCCGATAATTGCCGCCGTTATCAAAATGCGTGAGAGGAGTTCCGAGCGTTTCATAGCAATAACCGGAGCATGATCAGTGTGGCAACAAAGCAATACATGATGACAGGGATAGGCGACACCCGCGCTTCCCCCGCGGCTTTCTGTGCCGTGTGCGCGGACCAGATTAAACCGCCAACGAGCGCGAGAGTCTGTGCAGGTGCAAGAAAGGGTGTGAGCATGGGTTGCCACGCGGCGTTTGCTGCGCCAAAGAGATTCCAACCGAGGCCGAGCGGGTCGGAGAGCGCGGCGAGAATGTATGACGCATTGGTCAGGACGAAGGATAAACTGAAGGCAACCCAGAACATCAAGCCGAGAGGAATAAGGGCGGTTGCGAGGGAAGCAAATCGTTGATCGAGGGGGAGGTTGCCGTTTGTTTGTAGAATGCCAAGTGTAAAGAAACCTGGAAGAATGACGAAGATAATTGCGAGAAATACAACGGCATATAAAAACCAATAACTTGTTCCAACGTTATATGCCGCATCTTTGAGCACTCCCCACGGACCAAGCAATACGCCCGCATAAATCATCGCAGAGCCGAGCATAATGAAGGCTTTGAAGGCTTCATCTATTCTTATGGATGGTTTGACAAGGTCGGCAGAGAAGGGACGAAGGTTTATCGCGATGTTGTCGTGCGGGCAGGTACGGACACATTCCATGCACAACCCGCAATAGGTGTTTTTGGATAAACCTCCAGGGAAAACATCCCACGGACAACCATAACCATTTGAAGAGCCGTTGTAACAGGGCTTGCCTTCGCAGGTCACACAGACCTGTTTGTTTTTGATGCGCAATTCGATTGGCGCGACTTGGGAATATAGGCCAATGAATCCGCCAACGGGACACAGATAACGGCAAAAGGCGCGGCGCTCGAAGATTGTGCTTAGTCCGATTGCCACGAATAACATCGCCGCTAGAACGATTCCTGTAATATTCGGTGTGGTAAGCAGGACGCTGCTGAATAATGCAAGCAGAAGAAATGAAATATTCTGCAACCAGATGTTGCGCAGGAATTTCGGCCAGCGCAAATTGAGCCATCTGCCCTTCGACTGCCGCTTCGATGCTTCGACACCGTTCGTGCCGCGAGCATCAGCGGAGCGATCCTGTGGACGACGGTGCGAGACGGCAAGCTCAGCACTCAGAGGGCGTAATATCGCGCCGCGTTGAAGCCATTCACCGGGGAGCGGGATCGGACAGACTGCGCACCAGCCGCGCCCGACAAATGGAACGGCAACGAGAATAAGGATAGCCCACCACGCAATCCACACGAAGACAATGCTGAAATTATGACTTCCGACAGGTGTACCGATGAGTCCCGCAAGAATGGCAAAGACATATCCCGCCAACATAACGATAAATATAGCCAGTTGTGGATAGCGGCTTTTTAGCGCATTCTTGATGAAGAGACTACGAGTAAGTTCA
>JAKANW010000749.1 GCA_021823555.1 Chloroflexota bacterium | reverse complement strand
TTGCGAGCCGCCGTTCTTATTCTTGGGCGGCGCGGCAATCTCCTTTTGGTTGTTTAACTGATGTTACTCAATTAGCCGTGATTCTCTCCCGAAGGATATCGGGACGATGTGAGCGAAGCGACACTTGCACCGCGCTGCGTTCGGTGCAGTGCAGGTGAGGGTCTCTACCTATGATAACTGAGATTCTTCGCTCCCTGCGGTCGCTCAGAATGACACGCAAGTGATTCCTCATGACTTTTAAAACGCTCTCTCAGGACGTTGGCGCAGTCAGGGTCGTTTCATGCGATAGCCGGAACCGCGGATGGTTTCGATCAATTTCAGTTCAAAAGGATCATCCACTTTGCGGCGCAGGCGGCGGATATATACGTCCACCACGTTGGAAGCTACACTGGCGTCGTAGCTCCACAGGCTGTTTTCCGCCATCTGGCGGGTGATGAGACGGTTCGGGTTGCGCATCAGGTATTCGAGCAGGGCGTACTCGCGCGAGGTCAATTCGATGGGCTGCCCGCCGCGCTCGACAAAGTGAGTGGCCGGGTCGAGTTTTAGGTCGGCAATGGCCAGGACACTGCTCTTGTCGTCCGATTCCCGCCGCAGCAGGGCGCGCAGGCGGGCGCGCAGCTCATCCATCTCAAAGGGCTTGACCAGGTAATCGTCCGCGCCGCTATCCAGGCCGGAAACCCGGTCGGTGAGCGCATCGCGAGCGGTCAGCATCAGGATCGGCGTCTTGACCCGGTTTTCGCGCAGCGACCGGCAGACCTCAAAACCGTCCCTGCGCGGCAACATCACGTCCAGGATGATCAGGTCGTAAGCAGTCATTTCGGCCAGTTCCTCGCCTTCCTGGCCGTCGTAGGCTGCATCCACCGCGTAGCCGTCATCGGTCAGGCTGCGGCGCAGTGAATCGCTCAAACGCTGGTTATCTTCCACAAGCAGGATACGCAAGATTACCTCCGCAAATGAATCCTAGCATGGCTGCATGACGAACAAATGACAGATCGCGTTTGTGTCATTCTGAGGGAGCCGTTGGTTGAGTAGCCACGGAGTGGCGTATCGAAACCAGGCGACCGAAGAATCCCGCCACTGTGCACTGCACCAGCACGCAAGTGCAGGTGTCGAAATCCCGCCGCCTACCCGACCACCGGCCCCGCTCAGCGCGAAAAGGCTTATCCCGGCCTGGTCCTCTGCGCCTCCATCACATTGGGCAGATTCTCGATGCGGGTCAGGATGCGGCTCAACTGCGCCAGGTCGCGCACCTCGATAATCAGGTTCAAGTCGGCCAGGCTGCGGTTGACCTTGACGCCCACGTCTATGATGTTGATGTTCTCTACGTCCAGCAGGTTGGAGATGTCGCCCACCAGGCCCTGCCGGTCGTAGGCCTTGATCTGGATCGGCACCGGGAAGGTACGCTCGGCGTGACCCCAGCCCACTTGCAGCAGGCGCTCGCGGTCCTTCAGCCGCAGGATGTTGGGACAATCCTGCCGGTGGATGGTGGCGCCGCGTCCGCGCGTGACATAGCCCACGATCTGGTCGCCGGGCATCGGGTTGCAGCATTTTGCCATGCTGGAGAGCAAACCTTTCAATCCCACCACTTCCACCGCGTCGGTGGAAGTGGTCTCGGCGGCCGGCGCGCCGGCCGCCAGGATTTCGGCGTTTTCCTCCTCTGTGGAAAATGCCTTGATGACCTTGCTGACCGACAGGTCGCCGCAGCCGATGGCGATGAACATATCGTCTGGCGTCTTGTGGCCAAGCTCGCGCGCCATCTTCTCGAAGTTGATCTCACCCAACCCCAGCCGCTGGATTTCGCGTTCGAGAGCGGCGCGTCCCTGCGCCAGGTTTTGTTCATCTTCCTGTTTCTTGAACCAGACTTTGATTTTGGATTTGGCGCGCTGGGTCTTGACCAAACCGAGGTTGGAATTCAACCAGTCGCGGCTCGGCCCGCCCCGCTTCGCCGTCAGGATCTCGACCTGGTCGCCGGTTTTCAGCTCCTGGTACAACGGGACGAGTTTCCCGTTGATGCGCGCGCCCCGGCAGCGGTGGCCGATGTCCGTGTGGACGTGATACGCAAAGTCAATCGGCGTGGAGCCGGCAGGCAGGTCAATGATGTCGCCGCGCGGCGTGAAAATGTAGACGCGGTCCTGGAACACGTCGGTCTGCATGGACTCGACGAATTCCGCCGCGTCCTTCACATCCGAACGCCATTCCATCATCGAACGCAGCCAGTTGATGCGCTGCTCGAAACTTTTATCGGAATGTTTCGAGCCTTCCTTGTAGCGCCAGTGTGCGGCGATGCCGTACTCGGCGTTCTGGTTCATTTCAGAGGTGCGAATCTGCACTTCAACAGGACGCTTGTCGTCGTAGATGACAGCCGTATGCAGGGACTGGTAGAAGTTATCCTTGGGAGCCGCGATGTAATCGTCGAACTCGCCGGGGATGGGCCGCCAATGGGTGTGGATCACGCCCAGGGCGGCGTAACAGGACGGGATGTCCGGGACGATGATGCGCATCGCTCGCACGTCGCGCACCAGGTCGAAGGGCTTGCCCTTTTGGGTCATCTTTTTGTAAATGGAGTAAATGTGTTTGGGGCGTCCGCTGATTTCCACCTTAATGTTATTTTCAGTGAGCAGGGTAACCAACTCTTTTTTGATGGTTTCGATCTGGGCTTCGCGGTCCGGGCGGCGTTCGGAGAGCTGTTCGGCGATCTCCTTGTATTTTTCCGGGTTGACGTAACGGAAGGCCAGGTCCTCGAGTTCCCACTTGATCTGCCAGATGCCCAGACGGTTGGCCAATGGCGCAAAGATGTTGAGGGTTTCCTGGGCGATGCGCTTGCGCTTGTGCTCGGGCATGTATCCCAGGGTGCGCATGTGATGCAGCCGGTCGGCCA
>JAKANW010000748.1 GCA_021823555.1 Chloroflexota bacterium | reverse complement strand
GCGAGTCAGGGTTTCGAGATAATCGCGATCGGCTGGACTGAGTTGGACATGTTGTTTTTTCATCCTGCCATTTTCTTCGAGCAGGCTGGTTTTGTCAAATATTTCTAGAACTTAATTTACGATGTAGTAACATCCGTTAATTATGTTTTGAGATAAACCAAGACCACGAGGCAAATTGGCAAGCCCTGCGCAACTAACAAAGCGCTCCAAGAAATAAAATCGCTCTTCCTCGTCCCCTGCCCAGTATGGATCTCCACCCCCTCCAAAAAACTGTGAAAGAACACCACGCAGAGAAAAAATAAATTCCGTGATTACGGAAAAGAACTTAAACACAAAGTCCACCAAGGCGCACAACGAAGAAAAGTGCCCTACGATTGCAGGCTCTTTTCTTCGTTGCTTTCGTGCCCCTTTGTGTTAAAAGGTTTTTCCATTATCCATACACTTCCCCATTTACACAATTCGGCAGCCGTCTCCCCTCCAGCCCGGCCAGCAAATTTTCGCAGGCCATCTCAGCCATACGCTTGCGCGTCCCGTGTGTGGCCGAGCCGATATGCGGCAGGATGAAACAATTTGACAGCGCGTAGAGCGGATGACTCGGTAGCAGTGGTTCAGGGTCGGTCACATCTAACGCGGCGAAACGAATCCAATTTTCACGGAGCGCCTTCACCAACGCGTTCGTGTCCACCACCGGGCCGCGCGCCGCGTTGACCAAAATCGCGCTCGGCTTCATCTTCCGCAAGGCCGACTCACCAATCAGCCCGCGCGTCGACTCATTCAACGGACAATGCAGGCTGACAAAATCACTGCCCGACAGCAACTCATCCAACGACACATAGCGTGCCCCGGTCCTCGCTTCATTCTCCAGACTTGGGGTTGGCTGCCAGTACACCAGCTTGAATCCAAACCCGCGCGCCCGCTCGGCAAACGCCGAACCGATCTTCCCCAACCCGACGATTCCCAACGTCGCGCCGCGCAAATCCGCGCCCAGCCAGCCCGCCGGTGACCAGGTCTGCCAGCGGCCCTCACGCGCGTCCGTAGATGATTCGGGCAGGCGACGCGCCGCGGTCAGTAGCAGGGCCATGGCCAGGTCCGCGGTGGCATCGGTCATTGCACCGGGCGTGTTACCGACTGGAATGCTGCGCCGCGTGCAGGCCGCTAGGTCAATGTTATCCACGCCCACAGCCATATTGCTGACCACTTTCAGGTTCGGCGCACGTAAGAGGATTGACTCATCCACGCGTGCCATCAGCAAGGAGAGAATCCCATCGGCGCGCGGCAGGGCTTCGAGCAGGTTCCCGGCCCAGCCGGGTTTTTCATCCGGGCCGGCGATCATCTCCACGCGGCCATTGAGGGAGGCGATCCATTCGGGAGGAAGAGGATGAGTGAGGAGGATGGTTTTCATAAGTTCCTGTTTTCAATAGAGTGAGATAGCATCTCGCTTTACAAATTAAAAGTGAAACATCAACACCAAATCGTTGACATTCGTTCCCGTCGGGCCGGTGATGAGCGCGTCGCCGAGGGCGGAAAAAAAGGAGAACGAGTCGTTGCGGCGCAGGAAATCCTGCACATCGAGTTTGAGCGCGCGGGCGCGGGCAAGTGTATCACCGGTCACGACCGCGCCGGCCGCGCCGCTGATGCCGTCGTCGCCATCGGTGGCAAAGGTGAGCAGCATCACATCCGGCACGCCGTCCAGTTCTAGGGCCGCAGACAGGGCGAGTTCTTGGTTGCGCCCGCCTTTGCCGCCGCCGGTCACAGTGACCGTTGTCTCGCCGCCCGCCAGCAAGCAAAGCGGACGTGTTTGGGCATTGCGGAGGTTCTGTGCGAGTTCGCGTCCCGCCAAACGCGCTTCGCCGCGCAAAGATGTCGTTAGAACCTGCACGTGAAACCCGGCGCGTTCGGCTTCTTCCCGCGCGGCTTGTATGGCGAAAGCACTGGAACCAACGAGCACATTTTGAACGCGATTAGGTAGAAGCGGGATAGTATCTCGCTCTACAATATTTTGGGGCAGAGCAGGCAATTGGTCGGTCAGCTTGTAACGCGTCAGGATGGATTCAATTTCGGCGGGCGTAGTCGGGTCGGGGAACGTCGGGCCGGAGGCAATCACTTCGAGCGGGTCGCCCACCACATCCGAAAGGATGAGGCTTAGGACGCGCGCCGGCGCGGCCAACTGCGCCAAACCACCGCCTTTGAGTTTGTCCATGCGGCGGCGCAACGCGTTCAATTCATCAATGCTCGCGCCGCCCGTCAACAATGCCGCGGTGACAATCTGCAGGTCGGTCAGTGTCAATCCTTCGCGCGGGGCGGTCATCAGGGCCGAGGCACCGCCGGAAATGAGGCAGACCAGCAAATCGTCAGGAGCGAGATGTGAGATCAATTCCACCACGTGTTGCCCTGCCTCGAGGCTGCGCGCGCCCGGAATGGGATGATCCGCTTCGAACACGGGAAACCGCCCCAAGGTCGTGAGCGGAGCGTGCTTGGAGATGACGAGTCCGCCCGAAAGTTTGTCTTTCAAAAGAGGCAGGGCCGCCTCCGCCATGCAAAGTCCCGCCTTTCCCACCGCGAGCAAAATCACGCGCCGGGCAGAAACAATCCAATCTGAACGCTGGGCAAGCTGGGCGCGGATGGCGCGGGTTGGGTCGGCGGCGGCAAGCGCGGCGGAAAGGATGATGCGGAGATGTTCCGCTTGCGGATGAGCATCAAGCGATCGTGCGGTGAAATTCATCCTGAAAAGTATAACACCAGCCTCTCATGTAATATTTATGATAATTATCTATATTATTGACAAACCTCGTCTAGGCTGATAGAATCCCGGCCGGTATGAAAAGCACGCGAGATCGAATCCTTCAAACTCTGTTACGCCAGCCGCGCTCGACTATCAATGA
>JAKANW010000747.1 GCA_021823555.1 Chloroflexota bacterium | reverse complement strand
CCCTGCACAGCCGCACGCCCATCCTGCCGCTGGCACATTGGGGCGGGGAAAACTTTCTGCCCAACTTAAAACGCATGCGCCGCACGGATTTTCATATGCGCGCCGGCCAGCCGTTTACGTTGAATGTGAACGGGGAACGAATCACGCGTGACCAGCGTCAGCAGATTGTGGATGAGATGATGTATCAATTGGCCGCGCTCCTGCCGGAGGAGTACCGCGGCGAATATGGAGACATGTCGAAGGCGACGACGCAATTTTTGAAATTCGATTGATGGGAAAAGGATTTTGAAAGTTCACCGTTCGGAAACAAACCGGTACGATCCTGAAGTAACACTTCAGGAATCCGGTTCGCTGGCTGAATGGAAAAAGGAGAATGCCATGAACACATCCAACGATACCTATCAAAAACTCGACCGCGCCGCGCTATGGCTGTTGGTTGGCGAGTTTGGTTTGGCCGCGTTGCTTCTAGCGCTCCTGGTGTTGATGGTTATTGGCAACCTGATCTCCTCCAGCACGTTCCGCTGGGGATACAACACCGGTCAATTGATCGCGGTGATGATGGGGGTGGTCTACGGGTTGGCATATCTCGGCAATCTCATGATCGGAATGTGGGGATTGATCCTGCATACGTTACAAAAACGCGAAGGCTATCCCGGCACGGGACACCTGCTCAACTGGACACTTTTATCCGCCACATTGGTTATCGTATTGGTGTTGATTGCGGCAGCTTTTTCATCTCTCTAGGAGTACATAGGTACCAAAACAATCTCCTTTCAGGCCGGTTTAAGGTATTTGCTTTATGGTTAAAATGATTGCATTTGGAAAGGAGACCTACAATGCTGAAAGCCAGAATTTTCTTCAGCCTGTTGCTCGCTCTCGCCCTGCTTGGATTACAAGTGGGAGCTGTATTCGCAGCCCCGCCGCAACAGACCACCACGCCCATCACCGGCACCGTCACGTCCATCGTCCCCGAAACGGACGCCAATGGAGTCACCACCGTGCTCGTCACGGTTGACGACGGCTCCGGCAACACACAGACTGTCCGCTTGAGTGTTGACACAGCAGTGAGTCTGAACCTCGTCACACTCGACATATCGGGGAATCCCGTCGTCAACAATGCCGCCATCGGCACATCGGTCAGCATTGACCCAACCACTGTCCTGCCCGACCAAACGTCCACAACCACGGAACAGCAACCCGTCGCCACTGCGCTGACGAACTTCTTCTCCTCTCTGCTGGGCGTGGATTACAACACCATCATGACCATCCACCAACAGGGCGTAGGCTTTGGCGTGATCGCCCAAGCCCTCTTCCTGACTAAGGAACTTGGCGGCGACACCTCCCTCTTCGCCGCAATTGTGGAAGCCAAACAAAGCGGTGACTACAGCAGCATCGTTTTACCAGATGGCACTTCACCTAAAAATTGGGGGCAATTCCGCAAGGCCTTGCTCGACAACAAGGAAAATCTCGGCCAGATCATGTCGGGCCATGCCGACAATGGCAGTTCGACTACCATATCGTCTCCTGCTAACGGCAACGGAAACGGCAAAAACGCCGGGAACAATGGACAAGGCCAGGGCAAAGGCAAGAACAATGGAGCCAATGGCAACGGGCACAAACCCTAACCAAAAGCCACAGCGGTTCTAAAAAAAGAGAGACGAGCCTTCTCGTCTCTCTTTTTTTGTTCAGCTCACTCAAACTTATAGAAATAAAGATTCGTTTCCCAACGTTTGAAACCCACCTTTTGATACAGCCGGTTGGCCGCCTCACGCCGCGGATTGGAAGTGAGCGCCACGCCGTCTGCACCTTTGGCCCGGGCGATGTCCAACGCGCGTTGGACCAGCACGACCGCGATACCCTGCCCGCGAGCTGACTTGTCCACCACCACATCCTCGATTCTTGCGCGGACCCCGGTGGGTACGCGGTAAACGATCAACGTCAACACCCCCGCGATCTGACCGGAATCCGCGCGCGCGGCCAGAAGAGTGGATGTATCCGAAGCGAGCAGGGCCGCCAAATCGTCACGCGTGAGGCGAGGGGATGAGATTTTCAGTTGGGGAATCAGACGTGCCAGGGCGTCCAGCAATTCATCCGTGGCGCGTTCCACAAGTTCGATCTGCATCATCCAGCCGCCGTCATCCTCCGCTTGCGCGGCCACACACTGAGCGCGACATAATAAGCGATGTACCCAAACGAAGCATAGACGATCCACATCGGCACATTGGGGTAGAGGATGATGCCCACGATGCCTAACGCGGCATAGAGGTAACTTAACGCGAGCGTCAGGCTGCGCAGGCGCGTGGTGCGCGTGGGATACACATATTTGACGGGAACAAAAATGAGGATGTTGAAAAGCGCGAGAATCCCCAAATTCACCCACGGATTCAAGCGCATGACAAGCATGTAGATGACCATCACATTCCAGTAATCGGGAAAGCCCTTGAAGAAATGCTCGTTGGTGGCGTCTGACTTGGCGTCCACCTGCGTAAATTGGTAGGCGGATGTGATCAGGATGGCGATGGCTCCAGCCAACGCGAACCCGGCCGGAAGGAGGTCAGCTTCAACCAGGAAAAGTGCCGGGACGACGGTGTAATTCAAATAGTCGAGAATATTATCCAGCAGAGCGCCATCCACGCCGCTGGCGTACGTTTTGACGTCGCACCAGCGGGCCAACATACCGTCCACGCCATCTACAAACATGGCAACCACCATCCAAACGATGGCAGTTTTCCATTCGTGGGCGAAGACAGCGCGCAGGGCCAAAAAGCCCCACACCGCACCTGTGGCGGTGAAAAGATGAACGCCCCAGGCAAAGATTTTGCGCAGGGAGAGAGGTAATTTGGTCATAGGCTACTCCGGGTCAAAGGTGTCCCCCATTTTATTCGAT
>JAKANW010000746.1 GCA_021823555.1 Chloroflexota bacterium | reverse complement strand
GTCATCCTCGACACCACGCGTCCAAAGAGAAACCTGCTCTCGCCATTCATCTGGCTACATATGCACGTGGTTATTCCCCTGCTGGGGCGTTTGCTCTCCGGCACCGGTGACGCGTATGAATATTTACCCGACAGCACCGAAAACTTCGTCACCGCGGAGAAATTGGCTTCGTTGCTGGCCGCGGCCGGCTTCCACAAGATCGGCTACGAACGGTTGATGTTTGGCACTATCGCCATCCATTGGGCAGAGAAATAATCATGAGCGATTACCCGATCAAACAACCCAATTCAAAAATGTGTTTCATCTGCGGCGTAGAAAATCCCGTCGGCTTGCACTTGCACATCTATGAAACCGGCCCGGGCACGGTGGAAACCAGATATATTGCGCCCGAACATTTCCAGGGCTACCCCGGCGTATTACACGGCGGCATTGTGGCGTCCATTCTTGATGAAGTGAGCGGCCGCGCCCACATGGGTCCGCCGGACAATCCGCGTTTCATGTTCACCGGCAAACTGGAAGTGCGCTATCGTAAAAACGTGCCCATCGGCAAGCCGCTCAGAATCATCGGCAAAGTCGGCCGGTCACGCGCTCGCATGACCGAATGTTGGGCCGGCATTTACGATGCGGAGACCAACGAACTGCTAGCCGAGGCTGACGCATTGCACGTCAACGTACCCGAAGATCAATTCGATCTCTCCAAGTTGGATGAACTCGGCTGGAAAGTGTATCCAGACTAAACAACTTAAATCATTCCGGTTTGCATTTTTTATCGTCACCCTGTAGAGGGGTGACGATAAATTTTTAACTGTATAATGGAGATGAATTTCACGGAGGCACCATGATCACCACCTATCACCGACCCCATACTCTCGACGAAGCCCTGACGCTTCTTTCCCGGCCCAACACCGTTCCGCTCGGCGGCGGGACGCTTCTTTCTCACCCCACAGCGGATTCTGTTTCCGCGGTGGACCTGCAAGCCCTCGACTTAAATCGCATCCACAAAAAAGGCAACAACCTCGAGATCGGCGCGACCGTCACACTGCAACAATTGCTCGAATCCGAGCATTGCCCCGCGGCGTTGAAATCCGCGCTCAAGCTTGAAGCGCCGCTCAACGTCCGCAACGCGGCGACCGTGGCCGGGACGCTGGTGGCGTGCGATGGTCGTTCGCCATTTGTCACCGCGCTTCTGGCAATGGACGCAAAAATGGAAGAAGCCGCGCTGGAAGGTGGAAGAGCGCAAAAATTGAACAGCAATATCGGCGAGTTTTTGCCATTGCGAATGCACCTGTTGATTACCTCCATTATCATTCCTCTGCACGCCAAATTTGCCTTCGAATACGTCGCCCGCACCCCCGCGGACAAACCCATCGTCTGCGCCGCGCTGGCCCAGTGGACGAATGGCCGCGCCCGCCTCGCGGTTGGCGGCTGGGGCAAATCTCCGTCCCTGGCGATGGACGGCACCGAAGCCGAAGGTCTCGAAACCGCGGCAAAGAACGCATGCCACGAAGCCACCGATGAATGGGCCAGCGCCGAGTATCGCATGGATGTTGCCGCGACATTGGCGAAGAGGTGCTTGGAAAAGGCGCTATGAACTGACAAAAATCCATGATTGACACCCAACCCGTTCACAAAAGAAACGAGCTATTTAGGAGAGTGAGGGTAAGAATGGATTTCTCATTGTTTTTAATTTACTCCAGTATTGTGTTTTCTTGAAATTTTAATTTCCGCAATTGCCAGTAGACAAAATTTTTCACCACGCGGGAAAAACGCCGTTGGGAGCCATCGAAAACAAGACATTTTTAATTTTTGTCTTGCGGTGATATAATACATCTTGTGTATATTACCAGTAATGGAGGCAGCATGGAAACCATTGTTTCAAGGCGGGGGCAAACGGTCGTCCCGGCGGCAATTCGTCTCCGCTACAACATCAAAGATGGCGACCAACTCGTCTGGGTGGATGATGGGAAAACGATCCGCGTCATTCCCGTTCCCGCTGATCCCATTTCGGCGTTGTATGGCCGCGGAGAAGGCCAAGGCTTGACTCAAAAACTTCTCGAGGAACGAGCGGAATACAGGAAGAAAGAAAATGGCGGATAAGCCCTTTGTCACTGACACATCCGCTTTAATGGCATTCATCGAAAAGGAAGATGGAGCGGAACGGGTAAAGTACGTATTGTCCCACTGCTCCATTATCGTTCCATGGATCGTCGTCTTGGAGTTGGTTTACATATCCCAGCGCGAATTGGGCGAAGAGGAAGCCCTGGTCCGTTATGCACTACTCAGGCAGCTCAATATTAAGATCATTTGGGATGCAAACGAGACGATCCTCGTCACAGCGGCGCGCTTCAAAGCCTCGAACAAAATATCGCTGGCAGATTCGATCATCGCTGCAATTGCAAGTCTAAACAACGCTACTTTGCTTCACAAGGACCCGGAATACGAAGCCCTGATCGGTCAAGTAGATTTGGAAGCGCTTCCGTACAAGTCCAACTGAGACCAAGCCATGCCTGAACTCCCCCTCGACCAAATCCTGCGCGGCGACAGCACATCCATCCTCGCCGACCTCCCCGCCGCGTCGGTGGATTTGGTCTTTGCCGACCCGCCGTATAACCTGCAACTCTCGCAGGATTTGTACCGCCCCAACCGCACCAAAGTGGACGCGGTGAACGATGGCTGGGACAAGTTCGGCAGTTTCGCCGAGTACGACGAGTTCACGCGTCAATGGTTGGCGGGTTGCCGGCGCGTGCTGAAGGATACAGGCACCATCTGGGTCATCGGCTCGTATCACAACATCTACCGGGTCGGCTCCATCATGCAGGATTTGGGATTTTGGATTCTCAACGATGTGATCTGGTTAAAGGCGAATCCCATGCCAAACTTCCGCGGCGTG
>JAKANW010000030.1 GCA_021823555.1 Chloroflexota bacterium | reverse complement strand
AAGAATGATGGGCGGATTCAATATTTGATCCTATCTGAAAAGAACATGGGCAAGGGCGGCGCGTGGAATGTCATTTTTGGTGGCGCGCCGGGTGAGATCATCGCGTACACGGACAGCGACGTTTTATTCTCTCCGAATTGGTTAAAGCGCTCGGTGGAGATTCTGGAAACCTTCCCTAACGTTGGCATGGTGACCGCGCGCCCGTTCCGCACGCCGCCTGAGTTTTACGAGGGAACTCTCAACTGGGCGCGCCAGAACGCGACTCTCGAAGACGGACAATTCATCCCGTGGGAGACCTTCCTGGAATTCAATCTCTCGCTCGGCCAGGCCGAGGCAGAGAATCGCAAAGTGTATGCAGAGACTAATGATTGGAGAATTAGTTATACCCCGCCATCGCGAGACGGCGTTCTTCCGTCGAAGCAGTCCCCCTCACCATCAAGCAAAGCAATTGTTGCCTACGCGGGCGCATCGCACTGGCAGTTCATCGCGTACAAATCCACGCTGCAACAATTCCTGCCTTTTGACATGGACAAGCCCATGGGACAAGTTCGCCAGTTGGACAAGCGCATGAACGATGCGGGCCTGCTGCGGCTGATGGTCTCTGATCCGCTGGCGATGAACATGAGCAATACACTCGGCTATTTGCATGGGGAACTGGGAAAAGCTGGTAAGCAGGAGCAGGGTAGGGGTCGAAGCCTGACACAGAAATTATTGGATATTCCATCGGTTAAGAAGGCTCTATTGGCGATCTATAACCTGATTTTTCGATGGTATTATGATTAACTTGTCCTGATTCAGAACTTGCAATGTGACTGTGGACTGTAGACGGTTGACCGTAAAGTGCCCAACGAGACTTCCGAAGTCTGTCTCAAATGTCCGTTCGTGGAAGGGGAATAGCGAAGGCTAAATTATTTTCGTCGCCAGTCCGGGCGGAGCCTGGCTTGCGGCGACCGGGTTCTAAGCCCTGCACTGTTGACACAAGGAGGCGAGTGGAAATTTCCACTCGCCTCCTTGATTAATTTTCCACTCCCGCTCTTTTCATCTTTCGTGCACTTTAGTTTTTCAAAAACATCACAACCTGCTTGTGGATCACATCCGACTGCAAAGCGCCCCTGTGACCCAAACCTTCCGTCTCGATCAAGCGCGCGCTCTTCCAGACTCGCGCAATGGCGCGGCTGTCTTCGATTGGAGTGACGTTGTCCGCTGGATCATGGAACATCAACGCGGGGATATTGATCTGCGGCGCGAGCGTTTCATTGTTGATGGAGTCCAGTACGTTCTTGCCAAAGTTCTCGTAAATCATGTCGCGCAGACCCTCGATGATCTCATCTGACAGACCCGCTAAAACTTGAAAACGCGGAAGCGAGTCCAAAAGCCGATTAAACGCGCCCAAATATACCAGCCTCGCGGGATGCGGCGCTTTCTTATTCACGAGCGCGTACGATGTGACCAGAGTCCCAAATGAGTGGGCGATGACCGCGTCAAAGTTCCCTTCATGCTCTGCCACTTTCTCCACGGCAGGCATGATCTCAAGGATGTTGGTCGTCCTTCCATCCGACTCGCCGTGAGCAGGCTGGTCGAACGCCACGACGCGGTATCCCGCCGCGAGCAGGGGAGCAACGAAGCCCGTCATCTGAGCGCGACTTCCGCCCCAACCGTGCATCAGCAAAACGGAGGGGCCACCGTTCCCCCAGCTTGTAACAGCCAACTCGCCGCCTCCAAACGGGACCCGATAATTGCTCCCGTTTTCGAGCGCCGCCTGCTCTGTTGGTTTGACCTCGTACTTCGCCGGCCCGAAAAAGGTGTGATACATTTTTTTCACGATTGCCTGGGTTTCAAGATTGGATGTAAAAGTTGCCATATTTTCTCCTTTAATAACTTACTAAGTAGTAAGTTTTGATGACAAAAAAATAAGCGCTGATGTTATGCAGTCAGCCGTGATTCCCTGAGCGAAGCGAAGGGTCTCTACCCATGAAAACGGAGATTCTTCGCTTCGCTCACATCGTCCCGACACTTGCACTCCCTAGCACCGCCCGCTAGGGCAGGTGTGCGCCAGGTGCAAGTGTATCCTTCGGGAGAATGACACTGCGTGAGGTGAGTTAAGCAAGCAAATCCTGTTTATGTTGCTCCACCACCGCATAGAACTTATCGTTTCCCAAAGCGCGGGACATCTGCAGAGCGCCCTGCAAACTGGACAGGATCAAAGCGGCCTTGCTGGCAGGGTCGCCATTGAAATGAAATACACTTGCATCCCTTCCCTCGCTTAGGGTAGCCTGGAGCCAGGTCAGCAGTTCGCTGGTCAACGCCTCGGTTTGTTCGCGCAACGAAGCGGGAAGGGAATTGAATTCGGTTTCCAGCGAGCCGGCCAAACAGACCTTGCCATTGTCGGCGCGGGTGTTGGTGTAGATGCTGAAAAACCAGTCCAGCTTCTCTTGAGGGGACAGGTCTTTCACACGCGCATTGTTGATCCACAACTGAAAGCGGTCGCGATAACGCTTGATAACCTCACAACCCAATGCTTCTTTCGTGGGGAAGTGATAATGGATGGCGGCGTTCTTCACCCCCAGTTCAGCCGCGATGTGAGCATAGCTGAAACCATTGAATCCCTTCTCCTGCAAAAAGGACTCGGCCAAATCCAGAATCACTCTTCGGGTATTTGTATTTCTGACCATTATGGTCGGATTTTACTTACTGGTTAGTAAGTTGTCAAGACCCCCCTCTGCCTGCGCATCTCAAGATTTTTGAGACTTGGGTGCTATAATTATTTAAATGTGTTTTATCCGGGTTGGAACCGTCCCGAAGATTGGTTGTAAGAGGCCAAAATCGGCTCAGGTTCAACCTTTGGGACGTTGCCCTCAACTTGTTTGAAACACACCCAAATCGTTTATCGAATTCATTCAGTCTAACAGCATGAAAGGATGCCAAATTGGCTAAAGTAAACTACCAATACGAAAAGCGTCAGAAGGAATTGGAAAAGAAACGTAAGAAAGAGCAGAAAGAAAAGCTCAAGCAGATCAAAAAGAATGTCCAGGTTCAAGAGACACAAGCAACTCAGGAAATTCCCCCGGTTCAGCCGCCAGAGAAATAAGGGGTTTCTGCATATCAAGACGTTTCAAATAAAGAGACCAGCGCCTTTATAACTGGTCTCTTTGCTTTTTGCCCTCACCGGCTCATCGCAGGATTTGTCGTTTTGGAAAATGCTATAATCTTTTCATGTCTCCTCGCCGCGTCATCTTTCGCATTCATGCCATTCAACGTATGTTCGAGCGGCGAATCTCTGAGCAAAATGTACGACAGGTTCTGCAATCTGGCAGGATGGTTGAAGACTATTCCAACGATATGCCCTTCCCCAGCGGTTTGATGCTGAGTAGGCGCGGAACTCGTCCTTTGCATGTCGTCATGGCGGAGAACACAAGGGACAATGAGTCCGTGGTGATCACTGTCTACGAACCCGACCCCTCTCAATGGAAGGCGGACTTCAAGAGCAGGAAGATATGAAATGTGTAGTTTGTAACCAGGCCGAGACTATCCCTGGCACGACTTCCGTCTTGTTGGAACGTGATCATTTGCATCTGACCATCCATCATGTCCCCGCACAGATTTGTCCCAACTGTGGCGAAACGTATGCCGATGAAATTGTGACCGCCAATCTCCTGCGCGAAGCCGAGAAAATCGCGCAGGCCGGGACGAAGGTGCTTGTGTGCGAGTACGCGCTGGTAGGAGATTAGACCCCGCCGCTGCCTGCCCATCTCAGGGTTTGATGATTATTCTCGCTACCGCATACTTGCATTGAGGAAAAGCCCTTGACTTCGAGTGCGCTCGAAGTTATATACTTTTCCTATGAATGAAGAACGCTTGACCATTACCGAAATGGCCCTCCGTACAGGACTCAGTGTCCACACACTTCGTTATTATGAACGGATTGGTTTGCTTGACCCTGTCGAGCGTGCATCCAGTGGTCATCGTCGCTATTCCATGCGAGACATTGCCTGGGTTGAATTCCTGACGCGTCTGCGCAAAACGGGCATGCAGATTCGAATGATGCAACATTACGCTAGGTTGCGGCATGAAGGGGATAGCACACTGCGTGCCCGTCGGGAACTTTTGGAAGCACACCAACGTGAAACCCAGAACCAAATCAATGATTTGCAGCAGAATTTAGCAGCTATTTCGGAAAAAATTAAGACATATCAAAACATGGAGACAGAGTATGAAAGAAAACATAACAACTCGCTTTGAGCAAGGAAAAGCAAAGTTATCTGAAATTGATGGAAGCGCGGGCGAAGATGTTGTAGCCCCGCTCGGAGATCTCGGGCGTTACATTGTTGAATTCGCTTTTGGCGATATTTACAGCCGCCCTGGATTAAGCCTGAGAGACCGTGAAATTGCAACGGTTGCCGCTTTGACCGTGCAAGGCGGTCGCGAGCCACAATTGCGTGTTCATCTTGGCGCTGCACTCAACGTTGGATTGAGCCAGCAGGAGATTGAGGAAGTGATCATTCAAACCGTGCCTTACGCAGGTTTCCCGACCGCAATCAATGCAATGAATCTGTTGCGCACAGTCGCAAGAGAGCGCAAGCCTTAGGTTTAGGATATTCATATTCTTGATGAATTGAGCCTCACACTCTTCTCTAGCGTCCCCGTTTTCTTTTGGAAAATGGGGATGTTGTCCGTTAGTATGGGTGAGGCTTACGCCCTTTCCCCTCTAAACTGCGTCTCATACAACTGACTGTATAACCCTCCCGTCGCGAGCAACTGCTCGTGCGTTCCCCTCTCGACGATCTGTCCCCTATCCATCACCAAAATCAAATCCGCCGCGAGAATCGTGGATAAGCGATGCGCGATGACAATGCTCGTGCGTCCTGCCATGACGCGCTTCAACGCGTCTTGAATCAACGATTCGGATTCGCTGTCGAGGGAACTGGTGGCTTCGTCAAGTACTAAAATCCTCGGGTTCTTCAGGATGACGCGCGCCAGGGCGATGCGTTGTTTTTCGCCGCCGCTCAAACGGTAGCCGCGCTCGCCCACGATCGTGTCGTAGCCGTCGGGCAGGTCCATGATGA
Source organism: Chloroflexota bacterium (assembly GCA_021823555.1). The sequence continues at coordinate 7,720 of JAKANW010000030.1, read as the reverse complement.
AGTTGTGGATGTTGGCGGCGCGCGCAGCGGACTCGATCTCGGCCTGCGCGGCGTCCATCTTGGCGTACGTCAGGTTCGTGCGGATGGTGTCGTGGAAGAGATACGTCTCCTGCGTCACCATGCCAATCGCGGACGAAAGCGAGTCGAGCGTCACGCCGCGCAAGTCGCGTCCGTCAATGCGGATGACTCCGCTGGTGGGGTCGTACAGGCGCGGGATGAGATAGGTGACGGTGGTCTTGCCCGCGCCCGATAGGCCGACTAACGCGACCAGACTTCCAGCCGCGGCCTTAAACGAGATTCCCTCCAGGGCGACCGCGCGCGCCTGGGAGGCCGCATCAGACTCCCCGTCGCGTGACGCGGGCTCTTCATCCTTTTTCTTCCCGTTAGTTTTATCTGCCAAAGACATCACCGCCGTGACGTTATCCATGCTCCCGTAGCGTTTGACTTCGCTGAGGAGTTTGGAGTCGTCAATGCTGTAATTGAACGTGACGCGATCGAATTCGAGTTCGCCTTTTATGTCATCCACCTTGAGCGTAGTCGAAGGGTCTTTCTCGACGATGTCTTGCGGCAGGTCGAGCAGTTCGAAGACGCGCTCGAAACTGACCATCGAAGTGGAGAAGTCAACGGGCGCGGAAGCGAGTCCCTGTAACGCGCCATAAAGCTGGCCGAGATACGAACCGAAGGCGACGATGGTGCCGACCGTGAACGAGCTGGTGATGACGAAGTATCCGCCCAGGCCATAGACGAGGGCCGTGCCCACCGCGCTGACGAGGCCGAGGATCATGAAAAAGGTCAAGCCGATCACTGCGCGTTGGATGCCGATGTCGCGCACGTTGGCGGCGCGTTCGCGGAAGCGGCTGGTTTCATCGTTGGCGCGCCCAAACAGTTTGACCAGCAACGCGCCGCCGATATTGAGCGTTTCGTTCATGTGCGCATTCATCTGTGCGTTGAGCTCCATGGCCTTGCGGGCGATGTCGCGCAAGACGGTTCCCAATCTCTGGGCGGCCAGGATGAACAGCGGCAGGATCAACACGCTGACCACCGTCAGCCGCCATTCGAGCGTGAGCATGACGGCCAGCAGGGCCATCGTCTCGATGATGTTGGTGATGATGTTGACAATCGTGTTGCTGATGGCGTTCTGTGCGCCGACCACGTCGTTGTTGAGGCGGCTCATCAACTCGCCGACCTTGGTGTTGGTGAAGAAGCGCAGACTCATCCGTTGCAGGCGCGAGAACAAAGCCACGCGCAGGTCGAAGATCACGCCTTCGCCGACGACCGAGTTCAGGCGGCGCTGAATGACCGAGATCCCGCCATTCAAAATCGGCAGGAACAAAAGCGCCAGCGCCAGCAAAACCAGTTTGTGCAAGTCTTTTGCGGGCAGTACCTGATCGATCATGGTGCGGAAGATGAGCGGCGAGACCAGGCTCACGCCTGTGCTGAGCAGGATCATCACCAGCATCCCGCCGATCTGTCCCCAGTAAGGCCGCGCGTAGGCGAGGACGCGCAGTAGAAGTTCCCTGGTCACTTTGGGTTTTTGATCGCCTGAACGCATGTAAGAGAACCAGCCACCACCGTGCCACATAGTCTTGTAGTCTCCTGGTCGAATAGTCGAGTAGTCGTTGGATGAACGGGGTTCTGACCACTTGACCATCCGACTATAAGACCATCTGACTAAACGCGCAACTGGAAGAAGGGGGAGGTTACGAAAGTCTGATAGGGAGGGAGAGTATAATTTCAGCATCGGACGGGATTCGTTTGCAAGCGCGCGGCCTCGCGGTCAACGCGGCGCGGGTCGAGGGGCGGTTGCCCGTTTCGATGGGCGTTCGCGCGGCGATGGGACCCGCACGGGAATAAATCCCCGTGCTACACGTACGAAGCCGACTCAAAGTTGGCTGGCGCGGGGCGAGTCTGTTTACACATCAAGATATTTTTGGTTTCAACTCTTTTGGGTCAAGGTACATTTCCACATAACCACAGTTCGGACAGGCTCGCGCCCGATTGATCTTTGTCACAACTTTAAGCATCCCAGTCTGTTTTTTGGAGATGTAACCAGCATAACCGCTTCCAGTTAAATTCATCCAACCTTCATCCATTGGCTCGTTGCACTTTGGGCAGGGATGTGTATCCATGTTATTCTCCTTTTAAACTGATAAGTGGCGATATTACCCGCTCTCTGCCTATGGCATAGAGTTGGCTGATTATAAAAGTATTTTTCATAAACGGTGGCTGTTCCGCAAATATCCATGCGATAAAATGGACGAGAAAGTCGCGCCACGCCGTGATAGACCAACACATCTGCCACCTCGCACCGTCGTGCTCGCGGCACGAACAGTGGCGGGTCGGCCTGAGTCGGATTGCCAATTCGACCTGCACTTGGCGGCCCATCACTGAATCCCAGAGAACCTGATCGGGATGCAAGGGTATAATTACCAGCAAAATTTGAGACGGCGTTCGAGTTGATGATTTGTAGAGAAAACAGGGAAGCGTCGAATGACTCCACCAGAAATTGCCTATAGCGTTGCGTTGATGGTGGCGGGAATCACCTGCCTGATGGCAGGTTTGATCATCTTGCAAACGCGCCGGAACGCATTAGGCGCTCTCCCGCTCACGATCCTGATGCTCGCCCTCAGTTGGTGGGATTTAACGTACAGTCTGTTCTGGGCGGATGCGCCAGCTCCCTTTCCAAATTTCTGGTTGTACATTACCTACGTGGGCGCAGTCACTGTCCCTGCCGCGCTGCTGACCTTTGCGATGCAATTGTCCGGCATGGATGATTGGCTGAAGCGGCCTTTCGTCGTCGGCTTGTGCATTGAACCGGTACTGGTGCTCGCACTCCTGTTCACTGACCCATGGCATGGTCTGTTTTTCGCAGGCAAACAGACTCAGAATATTGGCATGATCGGGGACGCCGGGCCGGTGTTTTGGGCAAACGTTGTTTATTCCTACCTCCTGATTTTGATCGGCTTTATCATCCTTTTTCGCAGGTTCTTGCAGACATCGGGGATTTACAAGCAACAAATTAGCGTGGTTCTGATCGGCGCAGGAATCCCCTGGCTCAACAATCTTATCTTTATCTTCGGTCTGAGTCCTTTTCCTAATGCGGACAATACGCCGTTCTCGTTTACGATTGCTGGTCTGGCTTTCACGTATGCCTTGCTTCGCTACCGTCTGTTGGATATTCTCCCGATTGCCCGGCACGTTCTCATTGAAAATATGAGCGATGGCGTACTCGTGCTGGATGCCCGCAACCGATTGGTGGACATCAACCCTGCGGCAGGGCAGGTCCTTGACTCGCCGGAGAAATCAAAGATCGGCGCGCCGGTTGAGATTGCCCTATCCGCCTGGTCGGATGTTGTCAAAGCCTTCTACGAGATCAATAATGTCCGCACCGAGGTGCCGATTGGCGATCCGCCGCGAAGCTACCTTGATTTGAAAATATCGCCGCTCTATGATGGACATCGTAGTTTTATTGGCCGCCTGGTGGTCTGGCGTGATATTACCCCGCTTAAAAAGGCGCAGGCGGAACTGCGCGAGTTGGCTACGAAAGACGCGCTCACTGAGACTTTCAATCGCCGTTACTTCCTGGAAGCGGTGGATCGTGAAATCGCTCGCGCCAATCGTTTCAGCTATGCCTTAGCGGTTATTCTATTGGATTTTGATCGTTTCAAATATATCAACGACACATTCGGACATTTGGCCGGGGATCGAGCTTTGAAGATTTTTGCCGATATTTGCCGCGGAAATATCCGTGAGGTGGATCTGTTTGCGCGTTTTGGAGGTGATGAATTTGTGGCGCTTCTGCCCGAAGCAGATCATCACCAGGCGCGCGAAATCGCGGAACGGATGCTTCAGGCCCTGACTCAACTCCCGATTGATATTGGCGTTGAGAAGGTATCGGTGACGGTCAGTATGGGAATTTCGGGCTTGATCGGTGAAAACGATACAGCGGAGGCGATATTGCATCGGGCTGACCAGGCGCTTTATAACGCAAAAGAATCTGGCCGAAATCGCATCGTGGTTTGGAGCGAGTCGATACTGTCGCCAAAGCATTGAAAGTTATGCAGTCATCCTCATGAGATCCATTTGTGATGTGTTGGATTCCATGTGGATGGGGAATTTGCGCATGCGAAGAATGGCAGGCACAGAACGCATATCATCGTAAGATGCAGGATTCAACATTTTGCAAGTCCGCTAATCAGCGGGCTGACTCTCCTCAATAATGGGAACAGGCTCAGGGGTTGCAATGAGCGTACTGCGGCCAGGGCTGGGTCGCGCTACTGATGAAGAGTGGATGTGTTCATGGCGCTCCTGTCAGGCAGTCGCCGCTAATTCTTAAGCAATGTGTTCAATTCGGCCAGGGCTGATTCGGGGGCGCGGAAATGGATGGCCGACATGCCGACCGCGCGAGCGCCTTCGACGTTGTCAATGAAATCATCCACGAAAACCGCCGCCTCGGGCTGGACCCCTGCCTGCTCCAGCGCAAAGTGGTAGATCTTCGCTCCGGGCTTGGCCACCCCTACCTCCGCAGAGATGGTCATGATGTGGAAGGCATCATCGAATTTCTTCTCGAGGATGTATGCACGCAGGCCGCTCCAGGCGTTGGAGATAAGTCCTGTTTTGTAGTGTGGTTTGATGGAACGGAGGAAGGCTACCAGCTTCAGGTCAATCACATCCCCGCCGAAGAATTCGTCGCGCAGGATATTGGCCTCGGATGGGTCGCGTTTAAGTTTGCGCGTGACAGCGGCCCAATGCTCATCCTCGGTTACTTCTCCCACCGAGGCCTTGCGGGCTGTCTCGCTCTCAAACACAATACGGACGAGGTCCTCGTATTCCATGCCCAGCCGTTCGGCCAAATGCTGCCGCGGCGCCTGGTACTCGGTGCGCAGGATCACGCCGCCGAGGTCAAAGAAAACGGCTTGAATGGTCACGCTGAATTAATCCTCTTTTTTTCTGTTTGCGAGCTTTGGCATGGCGATTCATGTAGGCGGTCACCAATATTTCCTTACTTGGCGCGGTTCGCCTTTTTGTGCCAGGGTGTTATTTTTGGGCGCTCTTCTTCGCAGAAGCAGACTTGGACGCGGCGGCTGTCTTAGCCTTGGGCGCAGCCTTTTTAGCGGGGACAGGTTGGGGGGCGGATTGATGAGGCGCTGCCTCTTCTGTCATCTCACTCAAGGCTTCCTTCCAGTTAGGGAGGGATTGTTCCAGTTTTTGACGCAGGACTTGCGTCACGCGGCGGCAGCGCGGGCAATGAGCGTCGTAATGGGTCAGGTGTTCTGCCTCCAGTTTTTGCAAGGCGGCCAGGGTCTCAGTACGACCAATTGCGTAGGGGGTCTGGCAAAATGCACAGCGTAAATTCATGTTTGCATCCTTTCGGGATTTCGATGGCGCGTCGCACCCGCCTTTTGAAGTGATACCGCTAAACGAGGTTGGTCTTTGCTTGAAACACTCCCGTTAACACGGCGCGACGCACAGCTTGGACAGTTATGAAGATTCTACACTGATTTCCCTGCCGGGGCGAAGTTCTTTTTCGTAGATCACGTACTCGGCGGCAATGTTCATGCCTGCCTTTTGATACAGGCGGGTGGCGCCGGTTGGGTTGGATGCGTCCACGCCGAGGCCAACGGTGTTCATGCCGCGTTTGTGAAATTCGCCGAAGGAGTGATACAGCAGCGCCTGGCCCAGGCCACGTTCGCGCCAGGGGCGGCGGACGCCGAGCGAGCCGACCCAGCCGATGCCCATTCGGAAGCGGCAGAGCGAGTAGCCCGCGATCTGGTTGCCATCCCAGGCGATGAACCACAGGGATGGATCGAAGTCTGCGCGGTTGGTCATGCGGGTTTGCCAGTCCGCGAAACTGCCGGGCGTGTGTCCCCTATGATCGCGGAAGGCTTCGTCGTGAGCTTCGAAGACGGCGCGGTTGTGTCTCTCCGGCGTGAAGGGACGCAGTACCACGTCCGCGGGCCAGACGGCTGCAGGCGGCGTTTCTTTCAACTCAATTTCCATGCGCCACGAAAAGCGAACCGGTTTGTAACCTTCGGCTTCGTGCGCCTCGCGTCCAACCGTATCGCCGATAGCCATGCCGTTGCGGATGTACACGCGCAGGTCGGGTTCGGCCAGTTTCATTTCTTCGAGGGCGCGTTCATCCAGGGCGCGCAGCAGGGCGGTGCCGATGCCGCGTCCCATATAATTTGGGTGAACGTAGCCGTCGCCTTGCAAGTCTGCGTGGGCAAACTTGTTGTTGAATTCCTCGAAGCCGACGATCTGTCCATTGGGCGCTTCTACGACCCAGGCGTCGGTCTCGAGGGTGAAGCCCTCGATCTCCCATTCGCGGCGCAGATCGTCCACGGTGACCGCCACAGTCGGGTCGCCATCCGCGGTACACACGTCCAGGATGAGTTTCGCCACAGCCTGGTCGTCGCTCCATTTGGCGGTACGCAGGCTCAGGCCTGTCCTGAGCGTAGTCGAAGGAGTCGAGTCAAGAAGCGGGGAGGTTGTTGGGGTGGGTGTGTTCATGTTCCTTTATCCAATCTTCATGCAGGATTCCCATGAAGAGAATATCCCAGCGTTTTCCTTCTCGTAAGATGCGCGCCCGTTGGCGTCCTTCATAACGGAAGCCGGCTTTTTCATAGGAGCGGACAGCGCGGGTGTTGTATTCAAAAACGGTCAGTGTGACACGGCGCAGGTTGAGTTCGATGAAGGCGTATTGCAGGATCAATTGCATGGCCTCGGTGCCATAGCCTTTGCCCCAGAAAGCGCGCGGGCCAATGCCAATCCCCACGAAGGCATCACGGGCATTCCATTCGATAACACTTAGTTCGATATCGCCGAGCAAGCGGTTGTCTTCAGCGGCGCGGATCGTGAACCAGAAGGTTTTGTTGCTGTCTTCTTCCATCGCTTTATCCATCCAGGTTTTGATGGCTTTGGGAGAGCGCAGGCGCGGCGGGTCGGTATCGAGCAGGCGTTTGTATTCCGAGTCGCGGTTCCAATCAGCAAAATGTTTGCTGACTTCTTCCGGATCCACGGCAGTCAGATGGATCAGGCTGCCTCTTAAAAGTTCTTTCATGCTTCGCCTCCTTGCCGGGACAGCCATTCCGCGCGCAGGATGCCCATGAACAGTCCATGTGTGCGGCGGCCTTCGCGCAAGGTGTCGCTGCGCATGACGCCTTCCAGCTTGAAGCCCACTTTCTGGTAGGATTTCAGGGCGCGCTCGTTATAAGAGTGCAGGGCCAGCGTCATGCGGCGCAGGTTCAGTTCGAGAAAGCCGTATTGCATGATCAGGCGCATGGCATCAGCGCCAAAGCCCTTGCCCCAGTAATCGCGTTCACCGATCGTGATGCCGATCCAGGCGTCACCCTGAATCCAGTCCGGATGCAGGGTGACGTAACCGATCAACGTGTCATCGCTCAAAGTATGGATCGAGAATTGGAATGCCTCGGACGAGTCTTTTTCCATGTCTTTCTCGATCCAATCTTTGATCTTTTTCTCCGACCACAACCGGGTGTATCCGCTTTCTGCCAGGCGCGAGCATTCACTGTCGCGATCCCAGCGCGCCAAGAATTTTGCCATTGTTTCAGGCGACTCAATCGCCAGGCAGACGAGTTCGCCGCGATAGATGTCTTTCATCGCTCACTCCTGCACCTGCGCCTGACTCTCCCACTCCGAGCGTAACAACCCGAAAGTGAGCAGGTCCCAGGTGCGGTCATCACGTTGAACGGCCTGACGG
>JAKANW010000745.1:2237-2895 GCA_021823555.1 Chloroflexota bacterium | reverse complement strand
TCCTGTCCACCGGGTATTTGCCGGGAGCGCACGAGACGGGGTGTCCGGTCTACCAACGCGTAGCCGCCCAAAATCCCGCGTGGATGCGGAGAGGTTAGGTCATGTCGTCAACGCAGCGCAATATTGCATTGGATGTCCTCAAGGGCATTGGTTGTGTCATGATGGTCATCCCGCATACGGGACTCAACGTTCACGGTTATGAACGATATCGCATCATTGGCATCCTGGCGCCGGTTCTGTTCTACGCCGTGTCGGCCATCACGGCTTCGCTCCAGGCGCAAAAATATACGCCGCGCAGTTTCCTGCTGATGTACGCGTTCCTGTTCCTGCTGGGCTTCAGCTTCAATCGCATCACCGACCCGGGCTTTTTGCGTGAGATCGAATTCGACATCATCCAGATCGTGGTGGTGGGTTCAGTGACGATTTTTTTACTGGAGCGTTATGTGCGCCCCTCGCACTGGGTTTACTTTGTGCTCGGCCTGGCCTCCGCCGCGGCCAAGCCTTTGATTCAGATGGCGCTGCACGGGGCGAAGTTCCCCGGCGTCAACCTGATCGTCCCGCCTGGAATCTTCCCAATCTTCCCGTGGCTGTTCCTGTTTTTCCTCGGCATCTTTGCCTGGCGCGTGGACAACCGCTTCAACCTCGGCCTGGGCTTGTT
>JAKANW010000745.1:0-2227 GCA_021823555.1 Chloroflexota bacterium | reverse complement strand
GCTTTCACGCGTTCCGCTTGATATTCAAAACAAGGAGGATATGTCGCTCTCGGTTTTCCTGTTGAGCTGCGCCATGCTCTTCCTTAGTTTTTTCGCGGCGCGCGCCCTGCCGGCTTTGTTCAACAACGAACGCCTCATGCGCCCGCTCACGTTCTTCGGACAGAATTCCCTGCTTTACCTGTATGTCAATTTCCCGATCATCCTCCTGCTCAAGCGTTTGCGCATCATCCATCACGTGAAATTCATCGATGCTCATCCATACCTGATGTGGGTGTTAGCGATTGCGCTCACGTACCTGGTGATGTTCATTCTGCTTCCCTTCGAAAAAATAAAATGGCTGGATTGGCTGTTCGATCAGATTCCTACCTGGGTGGTGATGATCGCGCTGGTCTTCGGCGTGGGACTATACATTCGTAACCAGAATCTGGTGTATGTCTTGGAAGTGTTCCTCGGCTTGGTGACGTCCCTGTTTTACACGCGGCTGGCCGGACGCCTTAAGGAAAGAATCCCGGCTTCCAAGCCCGTCGGCGCGCCTGCGGTTTGACCCCGAAGGTTTTGCATGGCTACATGGATCGCTCATCTGCGCATCGCCGAGAATTTGCTCACCCGTATCGACGGTCTTGACGCGGCGCAATTTGCCATCGGCAACATCGCACCTGATTCTGGCGTCCCCGATGAGAAATGGGAGACGTTCAACCCTCCGCCGCAGGTGACGCATTTCAAACGTTCGGCCAGCGTTCACAAGGACATCGCCGACCTCGACTTTTATCGGCGCTACTTGGCCGAGGTCCCGCCGCAGGACGCGCCGCGTTTTTCCTTCCGCCTCGGTTATTTCTTTCACCTGCTCACCGATAATTTTTGGACGGTGGCGGTGGGCAAGCCAACCCAGGAGCGTTTCCCCCAGCAATTCGCGGCGGACAAAAATTTCATCTGGGAAGTGAAAAAGAACTGGTATGGACTGGATCATCTCTACGTGCGCGCCCATCCCGATTGCATCTACTGGCGCGTCTTTCTGGACGCCCAGCCGGCCGCGGCCGATTTGGACTTTCTCCCCCCGCAAGCCTTGACCCGGCAACTGGCCTACATTAAAGCCTACTACCAGCGCACTGATCCCGAAATTCAAGCCATGATCAATACGCCCTATATTTATCTCAACCAAGACCAAATGGATTCCTTCGTTGAGAATACATCCAACGATTTATTTCGCATCCACCAATTGCTTTGGAACGATCATCGCAATGTGACCGATCTGTACTCCGCCACTCTTCTCCTTTCATCCACTGCAAACTGAAAACTGACGACCATGATTATTCCCACCGCCGAACCCTTCCTCCTCCCAGGTCAGCCCAACCAACCTGCCTGCCTGCTCATTCATGGATTTACTGGCGCACCCAAAGAGATGCGTTGGATGGGCGAGTACTTGAACCAACAGGGCTTCACCTGCCTCGGCGTGCGCCTCACCGGCCATGCCACGCGGCCCGAAGATATGATCCGCGCCCGCTACACGGACTGGATCGCCTCCGTCGAAGATGGCTACCATCTTTTACGCGGCCTCTCGCAGGATATTTTCCTCGTCGGATTATCGATGGGAGGCGTGTTGAGTTTGCTCATGTCTACGCGGCTGGATGTCAGAGGCGCGGTCGCCATGTCCACGCCGCAGCTCTTGCCGTTAGACTATCCCATCTGGGTGATGAAGGCGCTCAGCAAGGTGATGCCGTACCAGCCCAAATCCAAAGAACTGCCTGACTCTGGTTGGTTCGACCCGGAGGCATGGAAGGATCACGTTTCGTATCCCGAAAATCCGGTCCGTTCGGGGGCGGAGTTGAAGCAGCTCGTGAATGAAATGAATGCCGCGTTGCCCCAAGTCAACGTGCCGGTGCTGCTGATCCACTCGAAGGATGATACCTATGTCCCGCCGGAGAACATGCCGCGTATCTACGAGCGTCTCGGCGCGCGGGACAAGGAAATGCTTTGGGTTAGCGGGTCCGGGCACGTCGTCACGCGTGACGCGGCGCGGGGACAGGTCTTCGAAGCCGCGGCCGCGTTCATCCACCGCGTGATGAAATCGGAAGCGGGCAAAGAATCTGCGTAATCCGTGAAATCTGTGACGAATAAAATCGAGGTCATCTTTGAATCGCAACCTGCTCTTCATCGCGCTGGCTCTCTTCACGTGGGGCATGGGCGAGGCGATGTTCATCAACTTTCAGCCGATCTACCTCCAACAGCT
>JAKANW010000744.1 GCA_021823555.1 Chloroflexota bacterium | reverse complement strand
CAATCTTTTACCAGGGTGTCGTAGGCAATTTTTTGATCTGGCCCGCGCAGGGAATCCTGGGCGGTGACCTGCCCCGCTGTGTCGTCGTAGCCGGTGATGAGCAGGTAATGCGCATCCCACAGGTCATCGTTGGGACCGTTGGAATCCTGCGGGTCGAGCTTGGAGGCTTCCTCGATGATGACTGGATAATTGGCCGCCAGCAAGCGCTTGAGCAGATCGAGATTGCCAGCCACGCGGAATTCCATCTTGAGCCAGCCTGCTTGGTTGAGCACAAAATAGCGCAGTTCATCCGGGTTGACGTTGCGGTCCTGGTCGACCGGCTTGATGATTTTTGTAATGTCATTTTGGCCGCCTTGCCAACCGTACATGCGCAGAGGCATGGTCAATGTGGCAGGACCGCAGTTGTTAATACCCTGTTTTTCATATTGCGGCGCAGGCAGGGACACTTGCGCGGGCAGCGGTGCGGAGGTGGCGGTGGGAGGGTCGGTGGCAACGGGCGTGATGGTGGGTGGCAGCGGCGTGAACGTGGCAAATGGCGTGGATGGTACGGGCGTGGGCATGGGCTTCACGGGGTTGATCGTGTTTTGAGTGTAGGTTAGCCAGCGCACGATGCGCCATTCCAGCCGCGCGTGAATGTAGGGGATTTGATAAAGCAGGACGCCCAGCAGGATAAGCCCGGCCAGCGCGCCCAAGATGATTTTCAAACGCTTCAACATGGAAAGAAGTGTAACACGCAAAGATAAGGTGAGATTAATTTATCGGCTGCCATTGCGAGGGCGCATATTGTCCGAAGCAATCTCTGCGGTCAGGGAGATTACTTCGCTTATAATGACAGGTTTCTCAAAATTCCTTCGTTTCCCACTGTTTCACTTTTTCAAACAACGCGCCGAGCGGATGCAAATCTCGCACGGGCACGGCGAGGTTTTTCACCCGCGTCCGCTCGTATTGGAAGACGCGGCTGCCCTCGTAAATGAGCGCGGCCCGCTGACGGAATTCCGCGTGCGTAATCCAGCCGGTGAAATAGATGTCCATGCCGTAGACCCAGATGTTGCCCCATTCGTGCGGCTGGATGACGTGCGTCTCGCCTCGCGCGGGACTATGGACCGCTACCCGTCCATCGGGCGGACTCTGCACATGCAGTGCGGCCAGCGAATAGAACGCGGTCTTGGCTTCGACGCGCGTCAACGGCGGCAGGACGAGCATCTCGCTGACGAAGGCGCGGTCCTCCGTCTGCCCGCCGAGTTCGACGGTGACCGCCGCGGTGGATTCGGATTTCACTGCCAACGCGCCGAACGGATTCCAGTCGCGCGGCTTGGACCATTCTTTTGGAAGCGCGTGGAGAAGATGAATCGGTTGGTTCGCGGCGAGGGCTTTTTCGATGTCACGTTGGGCCGCGGCGGTCAGGCCGGTGGCAAAGGCGAAGAGATAAATATCGTCATCGCGGTGACCGTCCGCGGTATGCTGGTCGAGGGGAACTAACGCGGGGGCGTCGAGGAGCAGGCTGGGAGTCGCATGAAGCGAGGAGATCTGGTCGCGGTGAGTCAGCAGGAAAGATTTGACGTCGCAGCGATGGCCGCCGAGTGAGACGTCGTAGCGGTCGGGGTCGGTGAAGGGTGTGGCGCCTTTCACGTCGAAGGGAATGTCCAGTTGCGAGAGGTGGCGGCGGAAGGCCAATTCCACGGCCACGCCCGCCACGATGCGCCGCAGACGGTCGTAGGGCGAGCCGCCCATGCGGTCGAAGGTATGCGGCAGGGAGCGCACCGCGTAGGCGATGCCGCCTTCAATCAGGTCGCGGGTGAAAGGGAGGCGGAGGAGGTTAGTCGAGGAAAGCATCTTAAAGGTAGTTTTTAGCTGGAGGTGATTTCGCCAGATTGTGGAGCATATGTTCCTCCCTCAAGGTCTAATTCTATTGGAAGAGGAGCCGCTGATAAAATATCTGGGCTATTCATGAAGTGCAAATGAACATGGGGGCCGGAACTAAAACCTGAATTGCCCAGCTCGCCTAACTTATCTACAGCCTTAACTTCTTGGCCCTCTTTTACTTGAATTGATCCGTTTCGGAAATGCCCGAGAAATGACCATTCTTTGTTCCCATGATCAAGAATGATATGATTTCCAAGAGCGCGGGATGGATCTTCTAAATAATAATCCAGGTTTTCGGGCAGTTGACCTGCCTGCTCCAAATCGGGGTTGCCATCAACAGCTTTTACAACGATACCATCTGCCGGTGCGAACACAGCTTGGCCGAATCCTTCAAAGTCTTTTGCCTTGAGATTTTCTGAAAGTGCGCCTTTGATTAGGCGCAGACCATCGTTATGAAGTGGTAATAGGTCCCATCCAAATTGTTGTGAAGGGAATTGAAAAGCTGAGCGGTGAGATTCTCCAATCCTATGACTCGTTGCAATGAAAACCTGTCCCTTAAGAGGGAGTCGAAATTTGCCCTTCTGTTGATATGAAAGAATCTTCCACATTCCTGCTTCTTGGTGAGAAGAGAAATAAAGATTAACAGTCAATTCACCCCCATCGAATTCGTATGGCAATAATACCGAAATTGGAATTCGATGTTGTTCGCGCTCTTTATCTGTTGTAGGCCATTCTCCACTTATCGAAAAATTGACTTCGGTTTTAGTTGATTTTATTTTCCATGACAGATGTTTTGCCTGGTTAATAGCATCGTTCTCAAAACAGATAAAACAGGAAAATTCTTTTTCTCTATCTGGTATCCTACTTAAAAAAAGTTCGTGAGGAACGGTCTTGAGAGTGAAACCAGTGCCTTCCATGGTATCTCCTTCTACTCATTCCTAAACTGCAAGCAATAATGATGGAAGGTATTGCTCACCCACGCTGACCCGAGTCCATACGGCGCGAGGGACTGGTTATCCTGCATCCAAATCTT
>JAKANW010000743.1 GCA_021823555.1 Chloroflexota bacterium | reverse complement strand
GGCATCGAGCAGGGCACGCAAGGCGCCCGCCTGCAACGCGCCGCGCGCTCCGCCGCCGCCCAATACAAAAGCCAAAGAACGTTTCATTGCTTCAAACTCCTAAAGCTTCCTTCCATAAATCGCTTTTTTTCACCGGATATTTACCTTCTGTAACCGCCGCATTTACCTCTCGCGGATATAACAATGATTGTAAAGGTGTTCCAAGAACACCAAAAAATTTCACAATAAAAAGGAGATGTACTATGAAAACCGTAAAGACTTTGAGCTGGCTGGTAGTTCTGTTGGGCGCTTGGGAAGTGGTTGCGCCCTTCATTCTGGGATACTCGAACGCAGCGAATGCCCTGGGGGATGCGATTATCCTCGGCATTGCCTTGATCATCCTCGCCGGTTGGGCAGCCCTCGCAAACCAGGACTCCACCGTCAAGACGTTGTCATGGATCAACGTCATCTTGGGCGTGTGGCTGATCATCGCTCCATTCATTGTCCAATACGCTAATGTGGCCGCGGCTTTGTGGAACGATATCGTTGTCGGCATCCTCGTGGCGGTGCTGGCAGGATGGGCCGCGCTGATCATCCCAGGCCTGCAGAAGAGCATTGGCGGACACTCGGCAGCATAATCGAAGAGGTGCCCTCGAACTCCCCGGCAAATATAATCGAGGCTTTGGACCCCAGCCAGGTTTCTGGCTGGGGTCCTTTTTTTACACGCCACCTTTCTACGCAGCATGTGGGGCCTCTAGCCAATATCCTTCGCCCCGTTCGGTATGCAAATAATGCGGCTTTGTGGGATCGTCTTTCAACTTGAGGCGCAGACGATGAATGTACACTTTCAGATAATCGGCATTGTCCAGCGCGTAATGGCCCCACACGCGTCCCAGCAATGTTTCGTTCGGAACGAGCCGCCCGTTGTTCTGGGCAAGAATCTCAAGCAGGTGAAACTCGGTGCTGGTCAACGGCACTGCCTTGCCATCCACTGTGACCTGGTGCCGCTCGAAGTCTATTCGCAAACCTCCGTTGATATATGGCTTATACGGCTGTCCAACCAGCCCTTCCGCGCGTCGCAGGGCGGAGCGGATGCGAGCCATCAATTCCAGATGACCAAACGGCTTGGTAATGTAATCGTCTGCACCGAGTTCCAGTCCGCGCACTTTATTGAGTTCGTCATCCTGCACAGTCAAAATAATGACCGGCATATCGCTGAAAAGACGGATTTGTTCCAGCACCTGAAAGCCAGACTGGTCAGGCATCACCAAGTCAAGTAACACGAGATCGGGCGATTGCGTATCCGCCATAATCAAACCACGCTCCCCATTCTCTGCCGTGATAATCTCCCAATCAGGCTCCTGAAGGCGAATCGTCAACTCAATAGCGCGGGCAACGTCCGGCTCATCGTCAACGATCAAAATTTTCTTAATCGCCTTCAACATTGGGATTCTCCTCACTCTGGCCTGGGAGCGTGAAACAAAAGCGACTGCCGCCGCCCGGCCGGTTCTCCACCCAGATGTTTCCCCCATGCAGTTGAACCAGTTCGCGGCAGACGAATAGTCCCAGTCCGGCTCCGGCGAGAGCCTGATTCTCAATCGTTGTGTAGAATTTATCGAAGATGCGCTCGCGTTCGGAAGGCGGCACTCCGGGACCCGCGTCCTCCACGCAAACCTGAAGCGAGTCCCCCGCGCCTTGCAACCGCACGCCAATCTCACTTTGGGGCGGCGCGAACTTTACCGCGTTGCCGACCAGGTTCGAAAGCACCTGCTCCAGCCGCCGATGATCACCTTGAATCGCGGGCAGGTCCGGGTCTGCATGAAACGTTGTTTTCTGCTGCTTGCGCGCCAAGAGCGGCGAGAATTCATCGAGCACGCGGCGGCTCAGTTGCGCCAGATCAATGGGTTGACGATACAGTTTCACTGCGCCTGCCTCCAGCCGCGCGCTTTCCAGCCAATCGGCGATCAACGTCTCCAAACGATCAAGGTTTTGGGAAAACGTTTCGACGATTTCCATTCGGGTATTGGCGGGCAATTCCGTCCATTGCGAGAGCGAAGAAGCCAGCATCTTCAGAACAGTCAACGGAGTCTTGAGTTCGTGCCCGATGGCGGAAAAGAACGTGGATTGAAGCTGCTCGAAACGTTTCAGGCGCGTGACGTGTTCTTGCTCCAAGGCATAAAGGCGCGCATTTCGCAGTGCCATTCCCGCCTCTTGAGCCAGCCCTTGTAAGAACGCCTGCTCCTCTTGATCCAAGTTATGTAGGTTTTTCCAGCCGACAACCAGAACACCTGCCACATCACCGTCAGATGTACGCAAAGGAATGCTGGTGACCTGCGCCAACCCATCTGTTGCTGCAAACGAAGGAAGTGAATTCGGCGCAAGTATTGTGAACAATGGCGGAGCGGGTTTGTCAACCTTCAGCCCATGGATGTGTTCGCCAATGCAATGCCGGCTCGAATCACAGGCAACGACTTGCCATGCATCAGGCGGCGCATCAGGCAGTAAAACCAGGCTAACGGTTATATTCGATAACAGACGCGCACCGCTCAGAATCGCGGCCAGTGTCCGCTCCAGATTCAGGCTGCTTTCACCTAACTGCATCAAGACAGTATTCAGCGCCGTGACCTGCTTCGCACTGCGCGCCGCAGCTTGTCGTGCAGTTTCCTCACTTCGCATCAATTCGCCAAAGATCAACACTGATCCGCCGAACAACAAAGAGAGAATGAATTTGCCAACAACAAGATACATGGCAAATGGCTCACTGGCCGGAAATTCGCCTAGGGTCATCACACCGATTTCCAGCCCGCCGATGCCGAACATGGCAATGAGCGCAAACCGCCACGGATATGCCATGGCAAGTTCAATCAGCGCCAACAGGAACAGGACAAAATAGAAACTGCGGTATCCGCCTGTAAGCG
>JAKANW010000742.1 GCA_021823555.1 Chloroflexota bacterium | reverse complement strand
TTCAAATCCACGATATATTTTTTGACCGGCGGCGAGACGAACACCTTCTTAACCTCCTCCGCGACGGCCATAATCTCCGAGGTCTCCACCACGGGTTGGAGCGTCTCGAGCGGATGCTGGAGCTGCTGCTCCTCCAGGATGCGGACCTCGTCCAACGGTCTGGGGTAGCCCAGCCTGACCCGCAAGAGGAAGCGGTCGAGCTGTGCTTCGGGGAGCGGGAAGGTGCCTTCGTAGTCAATGGGGTTTTGGGTGGCAAGCACCATGAAGGGCTTGGGCAAGGGATGCGTTACGCCGTCCACGGTCACCTGGCGCTCCTCCATGGCTTCGAGCAGGGCGGCCTGGGTTTTGGGCGTGGCGCGGTTGATCTCATCGGCCAGCACGATCTGCCCGATGATCGGCCCGGGGCGGAACTCGAATTTCTTTTTCTCCTGGTCGTAGATGGAGACGCCAGTCACATCGCTGGGCAGCATGTCGGGCGTGAACTGGATGCGATGGAAATCGCAATCGAGCGAACGGGCGAGGCTGCGGGCCAGCATGGTCTTGCCCACGCCGGGCACATCCTCGATCAACACGTGACCCTGGCAGAGCAGGCCGACCACGATCAGTTCCACCGTCCGGCGTTTCCCGACAATGACCTTTTCGAGATTGCTAATGACATTTTCGCCGAAGACTTTGATATCGCTCATGGGAATCCTTTTTGTAAGGCGAGATTTTATCTCGCCAACCGCCGTGGGATGAAATAATTCTACGTGCGAATGACGAGCGTGGCAAGGCAGACCAGTATTGTTTTCCGGCGGGCAAAAACCCAACCAAAACACGGGGAAAAATTGGGGAATTCTGTGTATAATTCCCGTCACGCCCTCGTAGCTCAATGGACAGAGTGCCTGACTTCGAATCAGTAGGTTGCGGGTTCGAATCCCGCCGAGGGCGCCTAACAGTTTGAGATTCGGAAATCCGTTTTCTCACCCATCCAGCGGAAGACCAATTCCATACCGCACCCGGTCAAAAATTGCGGTTTTTTAGAAAGCGGAGACCGCAATTTTTGACCGTGGGTATTATACAAACACAGAAAACGGGTTTCTGGCAGGTTCACCGACCATTTGTTAGGCGTGGTCATTTTGCAAAAGTGGACGCTCCACAGGAGCCAACTTTAAAGGAGAACCGAACGAATGCCGACGTTGGATACCAAGATCCGTGTTTCCACCAACATCCTCACCAGCCAAGTTGACGATGAAATGGTGTTACTTAACCTGGATAGCGGAAAATATTTCAGCCTGGACGATGTGGGGACGCGCATGTGGCTGTTGATCAATGAGCATGGTCAGCTACGGGCGGTGCAGGAAGCCTTGTTACAAGAATACCAGGTGGACGAACAGCAGCTCGAACATGACCTGCTCGACCTGACCGACAAACTGGTTGCCAATGGGTTATTACAGATCGTTGAGCCATAAAATCCAGACTGCCCTGAGCTTCCACCTCAGTGACTGGAGCATTTTATTGCGGGCCTGGGTTTGGCTGCTGCGCGTCGACCTCCTGCTGCGTACGCGGCCCTTCGCGCGCGTCCAAGTGACCATGGAACGGTGGAGCAAACCCCGACGCGCCCTTCCGCCCGAACAGGCGTGGGAGCAGATCCGCCGCTACCAACGTTTCGTCATTCTGGCCGCGCGGTTGCACCTTTACCCCATGCGTTGCCTGCGCCAGTCGCTGGCCCTGCAGGTGATGCTCGGCGGACAGGGCATCGCGACCACCCTGCGCATCGGCGTCCGCAAGGAAGCGGAGCAATTCTGGGCGCACGCCTGGCTGGAATACGAGGGACAGTCCATCGAATTATCGAACAGTTATGAAACCTTTAAACCCTTAGCACCCCTGGAGAACACGCCATGAGCGGCATCGTAGTCATCGTCAATTTCGACGGCGCGCCGGTGGAACGAGCGCACCTGGAAGCCATGGCAAACCAATGCGCCTACCGCGGCCCAGACGGCATCCGCTACTGGATACGCGGCAACGTGGGCATGGCGCACCTGGCCCTGCACAGCACGCCCGAGTCCCTGCGAGAAGTCCAGCCGCAATTGAGCGCGGACGGCCACCTGTGCCTGAGCGCGGATGCGCGCGTGGACAACCGACCGGAGTTGATCCACCTGCTGCAAGCCAAGGGACAACCGGTCAACACCGATTCCACCGATTCCGATCTGGTGCTGGCCGCCTACCAGGTGTGGGGTGAGCATTGCCCGGAGCAGATCATCGGCGATTATGCCTTTGCCATTTGGGATGAGAGGGAACAGAGGTTGTTTTGTGCGCGGGATGTGTTTGGGGTGAAGTCGTTGCATTATGCGCGCGTGGGGTCAACGCTGTGCGTGGCTTCCGAGGCGCAGCAGATCATTCAACACCCGAAAATGCCGCGCGTTCTGGATGAAATAACAGTGGCTGATTATTTAGTTAATAATCTAAACGATGAAACCCGAACCATGTTTTTGGATGTGCATAAAGTACCGCCTGCGCACACTTTAACAGTCAGTCAAACTAATTTGAAAACTCAACGATACTGGGATATTGATCCAAATTTTCAGACTGTTCATAAAAACGATGATGAATATGCTGCTCATTTTCTGGAAATCTTTCAACGCGTAGTAACAGACCGATTGCGCACCCAGGTGAAAACCATTGGCATTACCATGAGTGGCGGGATGGATTCTACTTCGATTGCAGCGGTAGCTCAGCGATTTTTGACTAGTTATCCAAACCAGCCACATTTGTTAGCATGTTCTTATGCCTTTGATACATTGAAAGAATGTGATGAAACTTATTATAGTCAAGCTATGAAAGATGAACTTGGAATAGAACTCTGCTATATCCCTGCTGAGAACTTTTGGCTTTTGGATAATGATGAAATCTTTACACCCA
>JAKANW010000741.1 GCA_021823555.1 Chloroflexota bacterium | reverse complement strand
TAAGAGGCAATCATGACCATTTTGAACAAAGGGCAGCAACAACACGCTGTTTCGTCCAATGTTCCGTTTTATCCGCCGGCCATTAACAACGTGGAAGATACCGGGCTTTCCCCGCTATGGTTGCAGGACCTCACACTCAAAATCTTGTACTTCCAGGGCTACCTAAACGGAAACAAAATTGCGGAGGCGATAGCCCTGCCGTTTGCAGGGGTGATGGACCAAATTTTGCAAAGCTTGAAAATGGAAAAAATGATCGAGGTCAAATCCTCCCAGGGCGGACTGGGCGAAGGCGCATACACCTACGGGATCACGGGCGCGGGCGTTGCCCGGGCGCGCGAAGCGTTGGAACGCAGTCAGTACGCGGGCCAGGCGCCGGTTCCGTTCGATGTCTACAACGATTCGATCCGCCGCCAGAAAAGTGGGCGCATGACCGTCACCACGCGGACGATGCGCCAGATCCTTTCGCAATTGGTCATTTCCGAGGCAGCCTTCCAACGGCTCGGCCCGGCATTGAACTCCGGCACTTCTATTTTTCTCTATGGCCCTCCCGGCAACGGCAAGACCAGCATTGCACGCTCCTTCGGTAACTTGGTGCTTAGCCAGAGCATGTACATTCCCTACGCTATCTATTTGGATGGGCAGGTGATCAAACTGTACGACGCGGTCAGCCACAAGCTCGCGCCCGAATCTGATGGAGGGAACGGGACCAGTAACCTGCGGCCTAGTGTCCGCCGCGACCCGCGCTGGGTCAAGATTCGCCGCCCGTTCATTGTGGTCGGCGGCGAGTTGACCCTCGAAGGTCTCGATTTGGTTTTTGACGATACGAACAAATTCTATGAAGCGCCGTTTCAAGTGAAGGCCAACGGTGGCATTTTGTTGATCGACGACTTTGGCCGCCAGCAAGTCCGCCCGCGCGACCTGCTCAACCGCTGGATCGTCCCGCTCGAAAACCGCATCGACTTTCTGACCCTGCATACTGGTCGCAAATTTGAAGTTCCTTTCGACGTGCTGGTGGTCTTCTCCACCAACCTGCCGCCGAAGGATTTGGTGGATGAAGCTTTCCTGCGCCGCCTGCGCCACAAGATCGAGATTGGCGACCCGTCCTACGAGGAATACCGCGAAATCTTCAAGCGTGTTGCCGCAGACAAGAAAATCCCGTATAACGATCAGGGCCTGGCTTACCTTTTGCAGGAGTGGTACATCAAGCGCAATCGCAAACTGCGCGCCTCTCATCCGCGTGATCTGTGCGACCAAATCCTCGACATCGCCTCCTACCTGGCGGTTGAACCGGTTATGTCGCGCGAAATGATCGATCGTGCTGCTCAGGCATATTTTGTGGATTTGTAGGCACTTTTCCCATCACGATGCACATAATAGAGGGACCCGTTTTCCGTCGGAGACGAGAAAACGGGTCCCTGTTGTCTTCGCCTAACCAACTCCCGAACTACATTGTATAATCGCCTCATGTCCAACGCTTTCCCCATTCCCCTCATCCTCGGTCACCGCGGCGCGAAAAATTACGCGCCTGAAAACACCCTCGCCGCCTTCACCCTCGCCCTCGAGCAGGGTGCGGATGGTGTGGAGTTGGATGCCAAATTGAGCATGGATGGCGCGGTCGTGGTCCATCACGATGCGACCGTGGACCGCACCACGAACGGTCATGGAAAGGTTGCACAGCTCTCCTTGGCACAATTGCGCGGGCTGGACGCTGGCAGTTTCTTTTCCGAAAAATATCGCGGCGAAAAAATTCCCACCCTGGATGAAGTCTTCGAGACCATCGGCAAACGCGCCATCATCAACGTGGAGTTGACCAACTATTCCACGCCGCGCGATGCGCTGGTGGAAAAAGTGTGCGAACTGGTGCGCAAACATGCCCTGCAAGCGCACATCATCTTCTCTTCGTTCTTCCCAGGAAATCTCAAACGCGCCGCGTCACTTCTGCCGGAGGTGCCGCGCGGCCTGCTTGCCCTCGACGGTTGGAAGGGCGCTTGGGCGCGTTCCTTCGGTTTCAATTTTGGCGATTACTACGCCACTCATCCTTATCTCACGGACGTGACGCATGAGCAAGTGAAGCGTGTCCACCGCATCCAGCGCAAGATCAACGTTTGGACGGTCAACCAGGAGGCGGATTTCCGCCGCCTAATCGACTGGGGCGTGGATGGCATCATCACCGATGACCCGGCCCTGGCTGTGCGCGTCATTCGCGGACCTTCGGTATGATTCCTGCCAATTGGGTTGACCTGGCCGGCGAGCGCATCGCGCCGCATATCGTCCGCACGCCGCTGACGCAGGATGCGGCGCGCAATCTGTCTATCAAATGGGAAAACCGCCAGAAGACCGGTTCGTTCAAAGCGCGCGGCGCGTTGAACAAGATGTTGTCCCTCACGCCGCCGGAGCGCGCAGCGGGTATTGTCACTGCCTCGGCGGGCAACCATGGGCAAGGTGTGGCGCTGGCTGGAGGACTGACCGGCGCAAAGGTCACGTGCTTTGTATCTGAACATGCCGTGCCGGTAAAAGTGAATGCCATCCGTTCGCTTGGT
Organism: Chloroflexota bacterium; assembly: GCA_021823555.1. The sequence goes on along the minus strand of JAKANW010000741.1, from coordinate 365 downwards.
GCAGAGATTGTGACAGTGCCGGGCGGTTATCCTGAAGCCGAGGCAGCCGGTTTGGCCTTTGCCCGCGAATACAACAAAACCTGGGTATCGCCCTACAACGATGAGCAGGTCATCGCGGGGCAGGGGACGGTGGGATTGGAGCTACTTAGCTCCCCTCTCTTTTCAGGAGAGGGGCCGGGGGTGAGGTCCGTAACTGTCCTCGTTCCCGTCAGTGGTGGGGGATTATTGGCGGGCATCGGACTGGCGCTTTCACGCCTCTCGCCGCGGCCGCGGCTGGTCGGCGTCCAACCCGAGACCGCGCCTTTCATGCACGGATTGTTCTACAACGGAACACAAGCTGGAATCCCGGACCTGCCCTCGCTGGC
>JAKANW010000029.1 GCA_021823555.1 Chloroflexota bacterium | reverse complement strand
ATCACCTTCCCGGCTGTCCCGGCAACCTATATCGTAGGAAATATCGTTGGCGGGTTGATATTCGGCGCCGGGATGGCCCTGACCGGATACTGACCGGGTACCTGCGCCGCCGGTGGCGGTGAAGGCAAACTTGACTATGTCATCCCCGGTTTTCTGGGCTTTTTAACGGGCGCTGTGATCTTTGGCCTCACCTATCAAAATGTGTTTCCTCAAATATCGGCGCTGGCGAAAGTTGGCAACGTTGTCATGCCAGACCTGTGGAATATCAACTCTTTCCTGTTTGTCCTGCTCTTCGCAATGATAACCCTGCTGCTGTTCTATTTGATCGATCGCGCAGGATTGCAGCGAAGCAAAGAATAGTCGGTACTCAGTGTTCGGAAACCAATTATCGGTGAGAACTGAACGCTGGGATCCGAACACTGAACACTGGAGTCAACTATGACGAATATGCTCTCACGACGTGACTTTCTCAAACTCGGCGGTGTTGCAGCCACGGCCGTGGCAATGGGATCCTTCATCCCTCCCCAAGTGGCAAAGGCTGCACGCGATTCGGGCCTGATTGACCCCAATGGCGATGGCTACATTCCCACCATGTGCGAGATGTGCGTCTGGCGTTGTGGTGTGTTAGCCAAGGTCAAAAACGGGAAAGTTGTCAAATTGGAAGGTAATCCCGAACATCCAAACTCGCGCGGCAAGCTGTGCGCACGCGGCCAGTCTGGCTTGATGAACACCTACGATCCGGACCGTGTGTTGTATCCGCTCATCCGGGTGGGGAAACGCGGCGAGGGCAAATTCCGGCGGGCGTCCTGGAATGAAGCGTTGGATATCGTCGCCAGGAATATGCTGGACATCAAGCAGAAATATGGCCCCGAAGCCATGTTGTTCTCGTCCACGCATAACATCTCCCAGCCTGTATTCGAGAACATCCTGTACGGTTTTGGTTCGCCAAATTATGGCACGCAGCGCTCGCTGTGCTTCAATGCCATGATCGTTGCCAACATCATGACCTATGGCATGGAGGAACCCGCGCGGGATTATGGCAATATCAAATACCTGATCCTGACCGGGCGCAACCTGACCGAAGCCATCTCGACCTCCGAGACGTCTGCATTGATGGATCTCATTGCAAGTGGGGCCAAGGTCGTTTACCTTGATCCGCGCTTTACCAAGACGGCCTCGAAAGTGGGCGAATGGCTTCCCATCAAGCCCGGCGCCGACAGCGCTTTTCACCTGGCGCTGATCAATGTGATCGTCAATGAAGGCCTGTACAACAAATCCTTTGTGGATAGCTACACCGTTGGTTTCGAAGAATTAACTGCCGCGGTGGCAAATTACACCCCGGCCTGGGCCGAAAAGATCACCGGCATCCCGGCAGATACCATCACCCGCATCGCGCACGAATTTGGTGCAGCCGGTTCCGGCGCCCTGGCTCACAATGGCTGGCGCACTTCCAACTTCTTGAATTCTTTCCAGACCCAGCGCGCCATTACCATCCTGAATGCGATCATGGGAAATTGGGGAACGACCCTTCATCCGGCAGCAGGAGAAGGCGCAGGTGGACTCGGCTCCATCCCGCAGCCTGCCTATCCGCGCATCACCGCCCCGCGGTTGGATGGCGTGCCGTGGAAATATCCGTTCGTGCCGCTCAAACTGGGCATCTTCCAGGAAATGCGCGATGGTGCCCTTGCAGGTGATCCATATCAACCTCATGGTTGGTTGATCTCGCGTCAAAATCCGGTGCTTGCCTTGCCTGACCGCGAAAAGACCCTGGAACTGTTCGGCAAGCTCGACTTTATCACCACGATTGACATTATTATGAACGACACAGCCTGGTTCTCGGATGTTGTCCTGCCTGAGGCTTCGTACCTCGAACGCTATGACCCGCTCAATCTGGTGGGGGACAAAGCCTTCCTGCGCCAACCGGTGATTGAACCACAGGGCGAAGCGAAGTCTGCCTTATGGATATTCAAGGAACTCGGCACGCGCCTCGGCATTGGAAACTTCTTCCAATATTCAGACGAAAAGGATTACATCAACCAGCAGCTGAAGCCGTTGGGCGCCAACGTGGAGGGCATCGCCATGCACGGCTACGCGGAATTACCGGCTGGCGACAAGGATGAATTTGCCTGGAATACTCCCAGCGGCAAGATCGAAATTTACTCCGCCACCCTGGAAAAGGGAGGTTTTACAGCGCTGCCCGAATGGCAGGATCCACCGCAGCCGAAGGAGGATGAGTTCTATCTGCTTACCGGTAAGGTCGGCCAGCATACCCAGTTCGGCACGCAAAATAACAAGTTGTTGCATAAGTACGAAGACGCGCCGCGCATCTGGATGCACCCGGATGCAGCCGCCCAGCGCAGCATCCGGGATTGGGATACGGTGACAGTTACCAGCGAGGCCGGAACGATCAATGTCCCGGTTTGGGTCACGCCTATGATCCGCCCGGATTGCGTATACATGACTCCCGGCTATGGGCATCTTTCCAAGGGCTTGCGTGTCGCCTATGGTGTTGGATCAAGCGATTCTGTCCTGCACGTGACCTATACCGATCCGATCAGCGGCTCGCAGGCGCTCAGCCAGACCTTTGTAACGGTAAAGAAAGCGTAGAAGGTGCAGCATGGCGAACGACACCAAAAAACGTTATGGTTTTGTGATTGACATCTCCCGCTGCATTGACTGCCGGGCCTGTATGGTGGCATGCAGCGTTGAAAATACCGTTCCATATAATCACACCCGCATCTGGGTGCATGACCAGGGCGTACAGGGCGAATGGCCCAACATGAGCCGCCATTTCATCCCCTATAACTGTATGCACTGCGAAAATCCGCCTTGCACGGAAGTATGCGTCAGCGGCGCAACCTACAAGAACCCGGATAACGGCCTTGTGCTGGTGGATCAGGATGCCTGCATTGGCTGCGGCTTCTGTGTGGAAGCCTGCCCTTACGATGTGCGCTACATTGACGAACAGCGCGGCGTGGTGGACAAGTGCACCGGCTGCATCCAGCGCGTGGAGATCGGTCAGATGCCCGCCTGTGTGGCCACCTGCGTCGGTGGTTCACGCTTGTTTGGTGATCTCGACGATCCCGAATCGACCGTTTCAGTGGCGCTCAAGAATACCAAATCGGTTTTCCGTTTGGATGCGAAGCGGCCGGACGGCACAAGCACCGGACCGAATATCTATTATGTCAACGCGCCGGCTGAGATGCTTAACCAGATCACAACAACGGATAAGTTCGGCCAGATGGAAGGCAAGCTCCCGGAAAGCTCCGAATACACGATTTCCGAAGAGCTTTGGAAGAAGCTGCTTATTCCGGGCCTCGGCCTGGCTGCAGCTGCCGCGTTCGGCGTTCAGGCGGTCTTCTTCAGCAAGCAGTTGATTCACGGTGAAAAGGAATTCGAGGAGTAGACCATGAGCGCTCATAAGACTGTCCCTGTCGCAGAACAGAACCGCTTGCGCAACAAGCTATACAAAAAACACAATGTTGCCAACATTATTACCCACTGGTTCAATGTTTTCTCGTGGCTCATGCTCCTGCCGACCGGCATCGCTATCATTGCATCGCCGCGCCTGGGTGTCAGCCCGATCTGGATGCAGGAATGGTTCCGCAATATGTTTGGCGGGACCGCCAACTTGATCACCTTCCATTACACGATTGGCTTTGTGTGGATCTTTATCCTGCTGTTCAACGTCTTTGTGGGCTTCCGCAAATATTTCGTCCCGTTCGCGTTCCACCGGATGCTGCTTGACAAGGATGACATCCAATGGCTGATGGTCAAGCCGCTGCAAATGCTGGGCTTTAAAAAGGATGTCCCTTTGCCCCCGCAGGATGCTTATAACGCCGGGCAGAAGGTATACAGTTACTTTGTGGTGTTGGGCACCCTGGGAATTATGGTCAGCGGCCCGGTTATGGTGTTCAAGAGTTTGTTCCCGCCCATCGTCAAGCAGATCGCCCAGCCGGTGCATTTCCTGTCTGTGTTCATGATCGTAGCCTGGCTGTTCATCCACATTTACATGGGCGCCATCTTCCCTGAAGAGAAGGAAGCCTTCTATTCCATGTTCACGGGCAAGGTTTCAGCCTGGTATGCAAAGATGCACCATGCCAAGTGGTATTGGGAGAAAGTCCAGGAAGAAATGGACTGGGAAGACGAAGTGAACGAGAAGATCAAAGCCGAATCCCAGGCCGGCCCTGAAAGCGCTGCGGCGGACTAAAACAAAGAAAACCGAAAAACCGCTCCTGCCTGGGGCGGTTTTTTCATGCCTCGACTATAATACGCTCCATGCGCCCATCCTTCTTTTACCACCTGCATCCTCCCAGCATCCCGGCCAAACAGGCGCGATTTCGATATACGCTCGGCGCCGGGGGATTGGGTGTATTCCTGATGGCCATTCTCGTTATCACCGGCGCACTGGAATTGTTCTATTACGTTCCCACCCCGGCAGAGGCAGCTCTCTCGATCCAAACCCTCACCTACCTTGTGCCTTTTGGTGGCCTGGTGCGTAACCTGCACTTTTGGGCTGCACAACTACTCCTGGTTGTTTCGGTAATTCACCTTGTGCGCATTGTCTTCACCGGGGCCTACTTGCCGCCGCGTCGTTTCAATTATCTGCTGGGACTGGCGCTGTTTGTCTTTGCCATCCTGCTGGATTTCACCGGCTACATCCTGCGTTGGGATCAAGGTATCCAGTGGGCGCTGGTGGTGGGAACGAACCTGATCAAGACCATCCCTTTGGCCGGGGACCCGCTCTATATGGCTTTGATCGGTGGAGTTCAGCCGGGGATGGCGACGCTGGTGCGCTTCTATGCCTGGCATTTGTTTGGATTGACCATCGGCGCCGGAATCCTGGTATTTTGGCATGCTTTCCATGTGCGTCGCGATGGCGGGATCGCTCTTCCGCCCCCCAGCCTGCGCACTGACCATGAGCGCATCCACCGCTCTGAGTTGGCGCGCCGCGAAGTGCTGGCCATGCTCTTCGGCGGAGCGGCCTTGCTCCTGTTGGCGATTTTCTCTCCGGCTCCCCTCGCGCCCCCCATCACGGAAATCACCAACGTCTCAGGGGATGCGCGTGCACCCTGGTTCTTCTTGTGGGTGCAGCAGATGCTCAAATGGGGCGACCCGTTCTTCTGGGGCGTGGTCGCGCCCCTGGTTGTCTTGCTCTTGCTGGTCTTGATCCCATACGTCTTCCCCAAACCGGCGGAGAGCGACCTGGGAAGCTGGTTCCCCAAGTCCAATCGGCTGGCGCAAATGGCCCTGGCTGTGATTGCTTTGCTGGTGATCCTACTGACTCTGCTTTCTTTGCTTCCAAGCGCTTAAACTCATGCGTCGTAACTTGCTTATCGTTGCTTCGGCTGCCTTATTGGTGACGGTCCTGCTGGCCTGGTGGATGCAGGCGCGTACCCCACAGCCAGTTGAATTGATCCCTGCACTCACCGGTCAACCCGAATATTGCCTCACCTGTCACGCGGACGTTCCGGAGATCAGCCCATCGCACCCGGTAAAAACTTTCGGGTGCGTGATCTGTCATGGCGGGGAACGCCTGGCGCTGAACGCCGATGTTGCCCATAGCAGCCTGCGCGGCGGGGCGAACCCCTCTGACCTGTCAGTGGTGGAAACCTCGTGTGGCGGGAGCAACTGCCACTCCGGGAGTAAAGCGGATAACCAGAACCACATCCAGCGCGTGATGACCAGCATCCAATCCACCTATGCCGGCGCGATTGCCAGCATCCGCTATACGTTCGGCGCGCAGCCCGACCTGACCGCGCGATATGGGATCAATGCCGTCAGCGACGATGCCATCACTACCTCCACTGGCGTGGCTTCCCTGCTGGCCTTCGATCCGTTCGGCGACAAAAACCCGATGATCCAAAAGTTCGGCGAGAATTGCCTGACCTGCCACCTCAATGCCAAACCGCGCGACGGCGCGGTCTACGCGCGCCTGACCGGCTGCGCGGCTTGCCATACGCCCCTCACCCCAACCCCTCTCCCATCGGGAGAGGGGTTGGGGGTGAGGGTGCAAGTCCACAAACTGACTACGGCCATTCCATACACGCAGTGCAACACCTGCCATAACCGCGGCAACTATGACTTGCGTACGATGACCTTTGTCGAGCGCACTGACCGGCCCATTAACCGCTTGCATGATTATTACCAGCCCATCGCCCAGTTCACGAAATGTGAATACACGTTGGACTGCATCGATTGCCACACCCGCACCGAAGCCATGGGCGATGGCGACATCCATTCCAATATGCCCGACATTCAATACATCCAGTGCAAGACCTGTCACGGCACGCCCACCGAACTACCGCTCACCAAAACATTGACCGACCCCAACGATATCGCCTTCCGCCTGGCGCAGCTCAACCCGGTGGTGGATTTGAAGCCGGGCGATACGATCCTGGTCACTGAAAAGGGCGAGCCGCTGTGGAATACGCGCATCCTTCCGAATGGAACCTATCAGCTCGTCGGCAAAGCCACCGGTCAGGTGTTTACGTTCAAGCCGGTTATCGGCAGCCGCTGTACCCAAAACGGGACCGACCAATCGTCTGCCTACTGCCACACCTGCCACTCTGTCCAGAGATAAGATGCCTGATCCCAATCGCCGCGATTTTCTGAAACTGATTAGCACTGGCTTGCTGGCTGCCAGCAGCCTGCTGGGATTGGGCGCGTTGCTGCGTTATCTGGGATACGCGACCGACCCGCCGCCCAAAACGGAATTCGACCTCGGTCCGGCTTCGAATTATCCACTGAACTCTCACACGCTTCTCCCCGACGTTCCGGCTGTTTTGTTCCATAGCCAGGCCGGATTCTCCGCTTTGAGTCTGGTATGCACCCACCTCGGCTGTACAGTGGAGCAGCAAAGCGATGGGTTCGCCTGTCCCTGTCACGGCTCCCGTTACGCGGAAAACGGCGCCGTATTGCGCGGCCCGGCCAAGAATCCCCTGCGCGTCTTGCGCGTCGAAGTGATGCCGGATAACACGCTGGTCCTACATATGGATTGAAGATGGAGCGAACCTAATGGATTTTGTTATGCACCCAATTGGCGTCATTCATACCTCGTTTACCGAAAAGGCGGAGACGCCAATTCAATCTTCACACTCCCAGGCGATCGGCGAGGCGGAAGTCTATCAGGAATATGTGGAGGGACTGAAAGACCTGGACGGCTTTTCGCACATCATCCTGCTATACATCTGGCATAAAAGTTCAGGTTACGACTTGTTGGTCAAGCCATTCCTGGATGACAGGCTGCACGGGATCTTCGCCACCCGTTATCCGCGGCGGCCCAACCCGATCGGGATTTCAATTGTTCATTTGCTTTCGGTCAACGGGAATCGGATTTCATTCGAGGGTGCGGACATGCTGGATGGAACCCCTTTGTTGGATATCAAACCCTATGTGCCGGATTTCGACCAGCGAGATTTGACTCGTACGGGCTGGTACGAAACTCAAAGCGGATTGGAAAGGCCCTACCCGCCTGCTGATTTTTAATTCGTAGAACAGGCAAAGGTTACAGCTTTGGGAATTTTCCTTGGGCATCCATCACTACTGGCCCGTGGCCAGAGCAAACGATCCGCGCTCCAAGCGCTGCCTGTTTCCTGACGGCCTCTTTTGCCAGATTTGCATCCCATGTCACACCAGGGCGGGAGACCTGCAATCCGTTTTGCGACACAATCGAATCCCCGCAGAATAGGATTCCTGTGGACGAGGAAAACAGCGAGATATGTCCCGGCGTGTGACCGATAGTCTCCACAACCTGCAAACCACCCAGGGCCGGCAGCACCTGACCGTCAGTTAAGATTTCATCCACTTTGAAGGGCGTGGGTTGGAAGAAAGGACGGAGAAAGAGAAATACCACTCGACGAAAGTTCATCCCGGATTGCGCCGGCCGCGAAGATTTTCCTGATGCGATAGCGTCTGCCTCGATCCGGCTGGCATAAGTGCGCGCTCCAGTTGCTTTTTGCAGGGCGGCCAGTCCACCAACATGATCCAGGTCCGAATGAGTGAGAATGATACGCTTTATATCCTGCGCAGATCTGCCGAGGCTTTCAATGTATGCCAGGATTTTCTTCTCGCTGCGCGGCAGGCCGGCGTCAATCACAGTCAATCCATCGGGGTCAACAATGACGTAGGGATTGGCTACCACATTGGGTACAACATAAACATTGTCAGTGATTTTCATGGTGGGTGGGTTCCTTTCGCGCGTGTTTCACCGGCTAAATTTATCACAAATTTCATCACATTTATGTCATCTGCCTGTCATTTTCGATTGCTATACTCCCGCCATCAACCACAGTTTTGCGTGAGGAGAACTTTCATGAAAAAGACAATACCAGCCCTTCTCGCTGCTTTTATGATCACGATCTGCATTGGGGCAGGGGTGCTCCTGGTGGGTGGGAATGCCCTGCTGAATGCCAATGGCGTACAGATTTCCAATGTGCCGACCCCGGCAAATGCACAACGGGTTTCGGTCAGTGTCCAGAACGTAACCAGCGATCAATTTGCGCAAGTGCAGCAATTGCAGAGTCAGATCGCACAGTATCAACAGCGCGAGCAACAGTATCAAAGTGAGTTGAGCCAGGCTGCTGACCGCATCAACTCTGCCAATGCACAGATCCAACAGTATCAGGCGCTCTTGCTTGCCTTGCAGCAACGCGGCATTATCACGGTTGGCAGTGACGGACGGGTTTACCTCAATGAACGTTAGATGATGGATAAGATTTAGCAAAAAAGGAATCTACGAATGAAATTTTTCAAATCTGCTTTACGAATGTGGATTACTCTGACCAGCATGGCTGGTTTCCTGGGGGGCTGGGTTTTGCTGGCGCACTCGCCCAAACCGCAGCCGGTCGTCAATACCAATACCACGACCACCGACCCGAATGCCAACCCGACCACATCCACAACCTCTGCTACATCGAATCTAAACCTGCCGCCTGTTCCCTCCCTGGATAGTTTACTGAGCCAGAATGGGCAGCAGCAACAAACGAACATCTTCCAATCGTTGGCGCCCAGTAACCCGCCGCCAGCGGTCAGCGTAGCCCCAAGTACAAATAATTTTATGCCTCGCTTCCGCACGAGCGGTTCATAACGAGTAGATCATAAATGGACTATTACGAATTCCGGGCCATGAATTCCGATATCCTCATGGCTGCGGAGGGAAACCGGAGCGCACAAGGGTTTGAAGCCGCCCGTGCTTTTATCGAAGCCTGTGAACAACGTTTCACTCGCTTCGTAGAAACAAGTGAACTTTCACATTTGAATGCGACTGCCGGGACGTGGTTCCCTGCCTCGCCGGGGATGTTCGAAATGATCGAGGCTGCGCTTCAATATTATGAAGCTACGCAGCACCTGTTCGACCCGTCCGTTTTGCCGGATTTGCGCAAGGCGGGATATGCACGCAGTATGGACGAACTTCGCCTCCACGGCGCAGACCCCGAACCTGCCATCCGTTCCCGTGACCGCTCCACACCTCTGAATGCCATCGAGTTGGACCAGGAAAACTTCTCCATCCGCCTCCCGAAGGGGATGCAGATCGACCTGGGCGGAATCGCCAAAGGCTGGATTGCTGAAAAGACTGCCTACCTGCTGGCCGATTATTCACCGTCCTGCGCCGTCAGCGCCGGCGGCGACATGTTCTTCATCGGCCACCCGCTGGGTGAGACGGGGTGGGAGGTAGGCCTTGAAGACCCGCGCCATCCTGGTACGGATATCACCATCCTGTGGATGGATGGCGGCGCCGTGGCGACTTCCTCGGTCGCCAAGCGGGTCTGGGATCAGGGCGGGGTGCGCCGCCATCACCTGATTGATCCGCGCACCGGCCAGCCTGCAGAGACTCCCTGGCTGAGTGTGACTGTATTTGCGCCCCAGGGCGCCGCCGCTGAAGTTTTTGCCAAGGCCATTTTGATCGCCGGCCCGCAACAAGTGCAAACATTGATTGATCATCATCCCCAGATCTCTTTCCTGGCCGTAGATGAGCAAGGACAAATATGGGGTTCATCGAATAAAGATACTAAGGAGTTAGTGCATGTCAACGCGTGACCCTGCCCAACGACAAAAAGAAGTAAATATCCTGGATGTGATCGGGAGGGCCATACTCACCTTTGTCCTGCTGGTGATCGGCATCATAGGTGTTGCCATAGGAACGGTAGTGGTGCAATCTGGAGCGGCTGTGCCTGCCCTGGATTCGCTGACCAAGCTCTTCGCAGCCGATAGCACGCAGATCTGGTGGTACGTGACTCGCTCCGCTGGCTTGATGGGATATATCCTGTTATGGCTCTCTGTTGTGTGGGGGCTGGCCGTCAGCAGCAAGATATTCGACCCGCTGCTCGAGCGCATGTTCACCTTCGATTTTCACGAATACCTGTCGCTGTTGGGATTGGGATTTGTGGTTCTGCATGTCGTCGTTTTGATGCTGGATCAGTTCCAGCCTTTCTCCATCTGGCAAGTGCTGTTCCCATTCTTGTCAGTCTATCGCCCCTTCTGGGTTGGGATCGGCGTCATTACTTTTTACCTGTCCGTGCTTGTGACGGTGACATTCTATATGCGCAGCAAGCTCTCGATGCAGACCTTCCGCAAGATCCATTACGTGAGTCTGGTGGCCTATATCGGCGCTCTCGCACATGGTCTATATTCGGGCACCGATTCACCGTTGCTCTTTGCACAAATCCTGTATGATGGCACCTTCCTGATCACCGCCTTCCTGATTGCTTACTGGCTAATCGTTTTGTGGATGCGTAAACGGGATGAGGAAGAAAAGGCTCGTCTGCTGGCTCGTCAACGGCGGCGCGCCGGGAACAAGCTACCAGGCAGGATTTGATACGAATGAGATGAAGGATATCCCATCCATCCAGCTCAGCATTGAAAAAAACAGGGCGCGGAGATGCTGGTCTGTTTAGTTGCCTCTCTATTTCGCGTAGCCATTACAGACAATAGACTTCACCACACACACCTAACAAAAACACCAACCACTACAACTCACTGGCCCCAAAGCCGGAGAAAAGAAAATAGTGTTGACGAACTAGAGTAATACCGCAGCGCAAAAGGCCATTTTGCGCAACCCATTATTTCCAAATGCTGTCGTACGGATGCTCGCCGAGGATGGCTCGCCCTTCGGCGAAGCGCGTAGGGGTAAAGATAGAAATATCCACTGTGGACGGTTTGCCATCCAAAATCCATTCGGCCATGCACAGACCAACTGCCGGGGAGATCTTGAAGCCAGTGCCGCTGAAACCTGTATCCAGCCAGAAACCTTCCGGGCCGATAGGGCCGAGGGCGGGGTGCTGGTCGGGGGTAATGCCATCGTAGCCGCCGTGTGCACTGTGCAGGTGGGCGTTCTCCATTTTGGGGATGCGCTGGCAGATGCGCTCGATGGCGCGCTCCACAAAACCCGGGCGGGCGTGGTCGGTATTGCCTTCGGGCGATTCACCCAGCGGGTTGCCGTCTTCCAGGCCCACCAGCGTCAGGTCGCCTTCAGGGCGGAAGTACATCAGGTTGGGGAAGTCAATCACGGTCAGGCGCGACTCCTTCAACTCCGGCGGGCGCTGGAGAAACATGGTGTCGTGCCGCCAGGTGCTGAGCGGCAGGTCCAGCCCGGCCATCTCGCAGACCTGCCGGCCCCAGGCGCCCGCTGCATTGACAACTACCGGCGCGGAGAAATTTCCCTGCGAGGTGGATACGCCGGTCACTTTCCCCGCTGAAACCCGAATCCCGTTTACGAAGCAATCCTGCACGAAGACCGCGCCGCGCGACTTGGCGGCCTGCATCAACGCGTTGGCTGTGGAGGTCGGGTCCGCGTACCCCGACTCAGGTTCGTAGGCCGCCATGTCTATATCATCGAGGGCGAACTCAGGGGCGAGACGCCGCGCCTCGTCCGCGCTGACAACTTTGGTGGCGATGCCGATGCGCTGTTGATCCGCGATGTTGGCCTTGAGCGCCTCGGTCTGCTCCCGGCTGACGAGTTGCAGGAATCCGGTGCGGGTGAATCCACAGCCTGTCCTGAGCGAAGTCGAAGAACCGCCGACTCGCTGCTCCCAGTCGCGAAAATATCCAAACGAAACCCAGGCCAGTTGCGCCTCCACTTGCAGATCGTAGTGCATCCGCACCAACCCGCTGGAGCGACCGGTTGCGCCCGCCGCGATGAAACGTTTTTCGAGCACGAGAGGCTTCACGCCGCGTTCGGCAAGGTGAAAGGCCAGGCTGGTGCCATGCACGCCGCCGCCGATGATGATGACATCATATATGGTTTGATTCGACATGGGACAATTATATCCTTGTCATGTTGTGTAAATTTTCCTAATCTTAAAAAATAAAAAATTGCCACTTGAATCTGAGGCCGATTTCCTCTACAATACTTCCTATACATCTTGATTTCCTCTTTGGGTGTGGATGCCTCCTTTGCTGTCTTCAGAAATTGCAACTATACAACTCCTGCGGTGTTCTGTTTTCGATAAAATTTAAACCCCCGGCTCTGTCATATCTTCTATGAAGAAGTCGTTTTAAAAAATTCGGCCATATTGATGAACTTGAGAAGACAGGAGGTGCTCCAAGCCTGCCCATAACCTATTTTGAAAATCCTCGTTGTGTTCAAGTTTGCAAGATAACATCGCCCAAAGGAGACCTTGTATGACAGAAATAGTTAAGCAAAAGACTCGTGAGGAGCAAATCCAGGAGGATATGCGGGAACTGCATAAATTGGGCTATGCCCAGCAGTTATTCCGGGAGATGGGCGGGTTTTCGAACTTTGCCATCTCTTTCTCCATCATCTCCATTCTGACTGGCGCCATCCTGCTGTTTGGTTACGGACTTGGGTTTGCAGGCCCGATCATCAATACGTATGGATGGCCTGTTGTTAGTTTCTTCGTGATCATGATCG
>JAKANW010000740.1 GCA_021823555.1 Chloroflexota bacterium | reverse complement strand
AAGGCGGCGGGTCTCATCGTTGATCAGTGGGCCGAGGTAGCCAATCTGACCGGTCTTGGTGGTCAGGGCGGCCGCGCAGCCAGCGATCATCTTGCCGTATTCCATGCGGCCCATGATGTCGATCTGGTTGGGTGACGCCTGATAATTCTTGCCATCCTTCCAAGTCCAATCATCGGAAACACCGACTACCTTGATATCAGGATGCGCATTGGCAAATTTGAGCGCCTCATCCTTCATATCGTCCGAGTTGAAGAAGACCAACTTGGCGCCCTGGGCAACCAACTGCTCCGCCAACTGGGAAGCAGTCTGACCAGGATAGGAAGGAGAACCAGAATACACATTCTCGAGGTAGATCATCTTGGTATTGGGCACATTCTGCTCAATATATTGACCACCATCAAACGTGGCCTGGCTCCAACCTTGGTCATTGTGTGCACCGACCAACAACATACCAAAAACAAACGGGGCCTGCGTCGCAGGCGGTTCGGTAGCAGGCGGCTGGGTCGCGGGCGGCTGTGTGGCGGGAGGTTGAGTCGCGGGCGGCTGGGTCGCGGGTGGCTGGGTGGGCGTAGGCGTCCCACAAGCTGAAATCGCAATTACAGCGATCACCATGAGTAAGGCGATCTTGGACAGTGTTGTACGCATAGGATTACTCCTCCATAGAGTAAATTAGGATAGTTGAAAACGAAAGGCTAGTAACGTTGAAATTGGGCAGAAACCTCCTTTTGTAAACGTGTCTAAACAATGCAAAATTGTAATGGTGGACGCAAAATTATTCTAGCCTGAACGTGCAAAAGTAACAAGCGGTTTTTGTCACAAATCGGGCCGCAGATACTTATAAATTCTAGTTTATTTCACTGGCTATTACACCCAAATTTAAAGTTCATGCTATTGACCGAGTTTTGCTGGTCAGCATCGGACGTAGTCTCCGCGGCGATACGCATCCACAAACGACACAGCATCGGGCCGACATAATCTTTCGAAACGCGGTACGCTTCGACGGATAACTCCTGCGCCCGCGCCCACTGCCCCACGTGGGCATATCCCTCGATATACACAAACCGCTCGACCGGATCGTTGGGATGGTCACCCAACCCAAAGGCGATGTCACCGAGACGCGCCACCTCCGGCCAATTCCTCTGTTGACGCGCCAAGTCGGCCCGTTCGAAGTAATAGCACCAACCGTGCGCCGGTTCACTTCCATAGACTTTGGGCGGGCGCGCGGTGCCCCCGGGCAGAATCCACCGCGCGGAGGATAACGCGGCCGCGGCACGCATCAAAGTTTCATCGGGGATGAAACGATTAACCACGTCAATATCTGGATCAAGCAGGCGCAGACAGCCAGGCGGCGCGTAATAAAACGCCACCACCTGCGAAGTGTTTCCATTGAACACGCCCGCCAGGAAATCATATCGGATCGGTTGTCCTGGTGTAAACGAAGGCAAGGATGATCCGATGCGCGACTTTGGATAAAACAACGCGTAATGAATTTGGTCACTGTGGTTACCCGGGTCATAGATCCAATTCAAGGCAGCGGCCAAGGAATTGTCGGCATAGAAGTTGAAGACGCGCGCGTCGACAGGCGGAAGTTGACCTGTGACAGACGGCGAAAGGAAGGCGCGGTCATTGAGCAAAACCGTGGTATTCGGTTCCAGGCCGGGAGCGCGCCAAGTCATCTGCCAGAAAAGCGTCGTTTGCGAATCCCACTCCAGGCGGTAATCGCTCATCCAAAATGACTGTCGTCCCGCGGAGAGAGCGATCAACGCGGCGGCTAAAATATATTTCCAGCGGGTGAAAGGGATGAGTTCCAGCAATCCGGCCCACAACAAGCTAGCTCCGAACATGAATGGCAGCGTGAACCGGCTGGCGGGATGCACCAACGCGGGCGGAAAGTCGATTAGCCAGAAGGGCCAGCCCGCGGTGAGAAACGCGGCAAGGCCGAGAAAGATGGAGGAAAGAGGCAAAAGGAAAAAGGCGGCTGAAGATTTCTGCGTACCGCGTAATGCGTAAAACGTAATGACAAAGACCAAGACGATCACGCCCACAACCATCACAGTGGTACGCAATCCGTCCACGGCGGGGTTGGGGAGTTGGAAAATTTGGGTGAGGGCCGCTCCGTTCACGGTCCAAAAAGAGGCGAGGATGAGTTGGATGAGATGGGCCAAGGTCCCAAAGAAATCAGTCCGCAGATTTCCCAGCAGGCTGGTCGAATAGACCTGGTTATTGAAAATGAACATGCGCCAGAACAAATCTGCCAGCCACACGAGGAGGTAGGGAATCCAGAGCAACGCGGCGCGGCGCATGGTGGTTTTCGTTCCATGCGCATCCTGCCTGTTGAACAGCGCAGTAAACACGAGAAACGGCCGGATGAGTTCCGCGAAAAAGAAGTACTCCATCATCCACAGATTGAGAGCCGAGAAGACAAGAGCCAATCCATTGAAAAGACGTGAGCGGTCGGGCTTGTCGATGGCGCACAGGTTGAAGTAAAACGAGGCCAGGAAAAAATTGAGAACGATGAAAAAATGGCTGTAAAGATACGATCCCCACTGCTGGTTGAAACCGGGATATACGAGGAAAAACAACGCTGCGCTAAGCGCAAACGCATTGCGGCCGGGCCAGATGCGTTTGAAGGTGGCCCAAGCCAGCAGGCCGGTGAGGGCGCGCAGAAGGAGTGCAAAGACCTGCCAATAGATGGGAACTTGCGGCAAAAGGCGCGTGGTGATTTGGTAGAGCAATCCCCATACCGGACGATTGGTGGAGAAGTAACGCATCATTGCCGCAGGGCCAAGCGAATAGCGGATCCACGACATGGGCAGGTCGTCCCAGTAAAAACCCAGTTGTGGAAGCAGCAAGCCATACGCGAGTACCGACACGGCGAGCAGCAGAAGCGGCACACCGAACGGCGAG
>JAKANW010000739.1 GCA_021823555.1 Chloroflexota bacterium | reverse complement strand
GGACATGGATTTTGCCGACCTCACTGGCAACTTCCACCCAGTCGCCATCAGACAATCGGTTTTGTGCGGCGACTTTGGCGTTCATCCACAGGCGCGGTTCGTCGGCATATTTGTGGAGCAGTTGATTGTTTTGCGTGCCGAATTGTGTGAATTGCGCTACCTTACCTGTCAGCAGGTAGAACTCACCGTCTTTGGGTTGCGGCGGTTCCTCCCAAGTGGGAACACCCGAGAAACCAACTCTGGCGAGGGTGTCGGAATACAGTTCGATCTTTCCGCTGGGCGTATTCCATTTCGGCTCGCTATTGCCGCTGCTCGGAGGTATTTCAGCATAACCCTTCGCTTTAACATCCTCCAAGCTGGCGCCAAGCGGCGCGAGCTGTTGGCGCAGGTAATCTTCATCGTCTTTGTACTGGAAGTAATCATCCAATCCAAGCCGCCCGGCCAATTGCTTATAGATCCACAAGGCCGATTTGCCTTCGCCTTGCGGTTCGATCACAGGCTGGCGCAGGAAAACTTTATCGCCTACCGGCAGGAGTGGATCGTAGCGCTCAAGGTAGGAGGCTTCAGGCAGGACCACATCTGAGAACCAGGCCGTGTCATTAAGAATGATGTCAATGGTGACGATGAAATCCATCTTGCTGAAGGCCTGCAGGGTCTTGCCGCGGTCGGGAATGGACAGGATCGGGTTCTGGCGCGAGATGAACCAACCGTGCGGTTCATACGGATCGCCCTTGACGATGTTGTCGCGCAGTTCTTGGAAAACGCCGAACTTGAGCGGCACCACCGGATATTTCCACGGCACGCCGTCGAGCCGCAGAGCAGAAACGCGCGGGAAGGGCGGTTGTGGTGGTACACCAAGGATGCCGCTTCCCTCGCCGCCCGCGTCTTCCATGGTCACATTCCAGTTGCCCATCAACGCGTTCAAAATGGCGATGGCGCGTTCGGTATGGAACGAATTGACAAAGTTGGAGGTGCGCCAGCCGTTGTGCGCCAGCACGTGCGGCGCAGCCGCCGCGAATTCATGCGCGATGCGGGTGATCGTTTCGGCGGGAATTTCAGTGATCTGCGCGGCCCAGTCAGGCGTATATTTGCTGACTTCTTGTTGCAGTTGATCGAAGCCGATGGTATAGCTGTTCACGAAGGAGCTGTTGTACAGCCCTTCGCCCACGATCACGTGCAGCAGGGCCAGGTGGAAGGCCAGGTCCGTGCCGGGTCGGATCGGCAGCCACTCGGTCGCTTTGGCCGCGGTCTTGGTAAAGCGCGGGTCTAGATAAACCACCTTCGCCCCGCGGGAGATTGCCATGCTCAGGTCATGCGTCTCGGAAGTGGAGATGGCTTCGAGCAGGTTGCGGCCGGTCAGCAAAATGTATTGCAGTTTGTCATCGTAGATGCGGCCGGGTTCCTCCATACCATAGGTCATCAGGTTCGAGACGGTCATGGCATTGAAGCACAACGAACGCTGCGTGCCGTAGTTGGGCGAGCCGAAGGAGTAGAGCAAATTCTCGAACAGCGGCTGGCTCAGGTTGTGCGTGGACGAAAAGACCATCGCTTCCGGCCCGTACTTGTTCTTGATGTTGTTCATGTTTGAAGCGACCAGGTCGAGCGCTTCATCCCATGACGCTTTGCGGAACAGGCCTTCCCCGCGTTTTCCCGCCCGGATGAGGGGGGTCAGCACGCGGTCGGGGTCGTAGGTGTTCATCAAACCCGATTGCCCGCGCGGGCACAGGTGTCCGCCCGAATGCGGGTGCTCGGGGTTGCCCTCCAGTTTGACGACGCGTCCGTCTTTCACCTTGGCGAGCAGGCCGCAGCGCCAGACGCACATCTCGCACATGCTGGGGATGTAGCCGTTGCCGTTGGCATCGAGATGACCGGCCTCGCGCGCCGCCTGTGCCGCCAGCGGGGGCAGCATCTGGCCAATAGCCAGCGCGCCTGCCGTGGCCGCGCCTAGTTTGAGAAAATCTCGTCTAGAGATCGTTTGTGTCATAGAAAACTCCGAAGCAGGGGAGTAGATGAGTAGAGATTGGATGACAATTTCTTCTTGCGTGTTTCCCTGTTCTCTACTCTCTGTCCTCTATCCTTTTTCTTTCCTCTGCCAACCCGCGCGGTCAATCAAGTAGAAGAGCAGCAGCGCCATCAAACCAAAGGCCAGGATGAAGAGGAAGGGGCTAAGGTTCCATAAGTCCGGCATATTTACATTGCCGTAGTTGGCAATGGCCGAGATGACAGGGAACACTTGTTGGTAGGTCAGGCCGTAAATTACGGCGCCAGTCAAAAAGCCGAGCAGACCAGGAACAATGTAATCGAGTTTGCCTTCACCGCCACCGGCGGCGCAAGTGCCTGGTCAGTACCCGGTGAGGGCCATGCCCACACCGAAGATCAGCCCGCCGACAAGATTGCCCACGATATAGGTGGCGGGGATGGCAGGGAAGGTGATCAGCCCCAAGCCGCGCAGGGCGTAGAGTCCGCTCATGGCAACAACCAGGGCGGTCATCATGAATTTCAAAACAGCCAAGTCCGTGAGACGAAACACGTTCACGATCTTGTGATATTTAGTCAAGCCAGCCTTGTTCAGCGAGAAGCCGAAAAACACGCCGAAGACAATGGCTAATATGGAGGTCGTCATAGCAGTCTCCTGTAATCCTAAAAGCGGTTCCGGTAGACAATGAGCGCGGTGAGAATGCCCGAAGCAAACATCCCGGCGATGAATAGGAAGGCCGCCGGGGCCAGCAACATTCCGCCGGAGATTGCCAATCCGCTTGTGCAGCCGCCAGCGATTCCGGCCGCATATTCAAGGATGATGGCGCCGATGAAGGCCAACACCCAGCGCTTCCAAACTTGCGGGCCGAAGATACGCTTCCATTGCGTGTCCGAATTGGCCGCGTCCTTCTTGCCCCAGAGCAGGGTGCCG
>JAKANW010000738.1 GCA_021823555.1 Chloroflexota bacterium | reverse complement strand
TTCCGATCTGTGTGTACACCTGAGTCATAACCCAGGCCAGCGCCTACCGATTCAAGTTCATCATAGATCTGGTCAAAGCTGTGCCGTGTTGTGCCTCGCATGAGCGCTGAGGCAACAAAATCAGCCAACCCCAATTTGTCTTCCGATTCGGCCAGGCTGCCTGCCCGGAGATAGCCGCTTATTGAAACCGACTGGCTGTTGAAGTTGGGACGCGTCAACACGATGATCCCATTGGGCAGGACCTCGCGATGGATGTCTTCCGGGCCGGGGAGCGAAGGCATTTTTTGCCTGGTCTTTGCCATTTATTACCCGCCTTCCGATGGAATGTATGTCCCCACTACGCGTGACCGGGGACGCAGGTACTGGCGCGCCACCCGCTGCACATCTTTTGGCGTGACTCTGGCGAGTTTATCAAGATAAGACAGGAACCAATCATAACTGGCGAACATTTCGGCATAACCCATCCAGAAGGCCTGGTTGGTAATATTCTCACTGCCATAGGCAAACAGCGCCCGCGCTTGTTTGACGGCGCGTGTTACCTCTGCTTTCGAGACCAATTCGTTCTGGATACGCTCGATCTCGACATCTAAGGCAGCCAGCACCTCCTCCGGCTTGCGCTCTGGGTGAACGGTAAGGGTAATGAAATACAGGAAGGGGTCAATGGTGGCGCTGGCACCGCCTGAAACGCTGACTGCCAGCTCTTTGTCCACGAGGGCGCGGTAGAAGCGGGAGGTCTTATTCGAGATGCCTCCGCCGAACACGTTCAGGCTGGACGGCCCGGCCAGCAAACTATCCAGCACGGTTAATGGATAAAAATCAGGATCGGACGCGGCCGGGAAATGGTAGGCCGCCTGAAGGTAAGTGGTCTCCCCCGGG
The DNA here is from genome assembly GCA_021823555.1 of Chloroflexota bacterium. The sequence goes on along the minus strand of JAKANW010000738.1, from coordinate 2,032 downwards.
CCTTCGACCGATAGCCGGATCTCACCGTCCGAAGGTGGTTCAGGCCGCGCCTGTCGCGCGGGATTTGTTCCCGTCCGGATCGGTTCGAAGAGTTCACGGATACGCGTCAACATGGACTTGGTATCGAAATCGCCGGCCACAGACAGGACGGCATTATTGGGACGATAAAAAGAGCGATAGTGCTGGTAAAGATCGTCGCGTGTCATGGTATGCAGGTCGGCCATGTCACCGATGACTTCATGGTGATAGGAGTGGACGCGAAAGGCTGCCTGTTGGATTGCCTCGCCCAGCCGGAACAAAGGCTCGTTCTCGTTGCCTTCGCGTTCCGAGATCACGACTGTGCGTTCGGAAGCAACTTCCTTTTTATCGAACAGGCTGTTGACCATACGGTCCGCTTCGAGGCGCAAAGCCAGATCAATTGTATTGGCTGGCAGGGTTTCGTAATATGTTGTCCAATCCAGGTAGGTCATGGCATTCCAATGGCCGCCCTCCCGCGCGATGGCTTTATCCAGTGCCGTGGCCGGGAATAGGGGTGTGCCTTTGAACTGCATGTGTTCCGCCCAATGGGAAACCCCCGTCTTGCCATTGACCTCGTCCCGCGAGCCGACGCGATACCAGATCCAAGAGGAGATCAGCGGTGCAGTATGGATCTCCTTCAGGAAGACTTTCATGCCATTCGAGAGCGCGGTTTGTGTCAGTGGGTCAGCCATGGAGCAGGATATTTTCCGGGTGAACAGCAATATATCATACTTCTCATCATGGGCAAACCGGCAGGCCATCCATGTTTATCGCGTTTGGTTCCACCAGGCAATAAAAAGGTTTCACCACTTGCTGCAAACCTATGAAGGGCGTGTGCAGGTCGGTTTGCGCAAGCGGGATATTGACGGGCACATCCACGTGGATCGGAATAGTGTCCTGGACCGGCACGTCAAAGTTAAGGGTAACATTGAGCGAGGTGCCGGCCGGCAGAGTGACTTCAGCCGGGGCGTCAATATTGAGCGCCCCGGTGTTGATGCGGACGTGGGCATTGGGGATGACTGTATCGTTTGCCAGCGTGATGCTGGTGCTCTTTTGGATGGGAACGGTAATATTCAGCGGGATTTGTGCATCTACAGGGATGGTGGTTTTGATGCTGGCGCGATCCATCAGTTCAAAGTTGTTGTAGAAGCCGGCCAAGACTGTGGAGCCGGCGTCGTTGGCGGTCAATTGCAAGTTGATGATATTGGTCAGGAGATAAATGACCACCGCGATCAAAATGGCATTGACGACCAGCGAAATTGCGCCGGTCACGGTCCAGAAGGCGCGGGCCACGCGCTCCCCTCGTGAAGGGGATGCAGCTCCGGTCGGAGTCGGAGGCGGGGCCTGGGTCACAGGAGCAGGGGAGTGGGCAGGAGGCGGGGTCGCTTTGGCTTTAGGCAAACGCGATAGGGGAGACTCGGTTTGTTCATCCGCACTGGACAGGATATTTTTCAGCCTGCTTTGCGGGTTGTTAGGATCAGTGGTCATATAGCCTCCTGAACTTTGAGACATTGTTTGATGCTGCAATCTTAACATAGATGTGAAAAAGTCGCGGGAAATGATTCTCACCAAATTCTAAGTTGGTCATGATAACCTAACACGGCTTTCAACGACTTGTTGTATGATTGCATAACGTCAAATTTTAGTTGGCTTGAATGGTATACTTTTTTTGGCTATAATCATGATGAGACTTAATAAGGAGGAAGAGTGACAAACCAATATCTTGTGGCGGTTGTGGGCGCTGGCCCGGCCGGTATCTTTGGGGCGCGTGAACTTGCCAACCAGGGCGCGCATGTTGTCTTGTTCAACCGTGATATAAAGCCTGGTGGTTTGGCCGAATACGGTATCTATCCCAATAAACATACAATGAAAGAAGGTTTGCGCAAGCAGTTCCGTCAGGTGCTTGACAATCCTAACATTACCTACTATGGGAACGTGACCGTTGGCGCCCAGGGTGATCTAAGCCTGGACGACCTGCGCTCCCTCGGTTTTCAGGCTGTCCTCGTCACGGCTG